>CAJGEA010000157.1 GCA_904502015.1 uncultured Clostridia bacterium
AGGGTTTTGGCGGGTTCCAAGGGCAGAGCCCTTGGCAGGGTCAAGGGGCAAAGCCCCTTGCGTTCCCCTCCTTACCCCTGCTCTGCTCGCTCTCGCAGGCCACGGCGGTCGATCTTGCCGTTGGGGGTGAGGGGCATAGCGTGAATCTGCTCGCAGAGAGCGGGTATCATATAGCGCGGCAGGGCGTCCTTGAGCGCCGCCGACAGCATCGCGGGGGTGATATCGCCCACGTAGTAGAGGCAAATGCGTTTTCCGGCGGCATCGTAGACACAGCAGGCGGTGCGCACACCGTCCCGCGCGGTGGCGGCGGCCTCGATCTCGCCCAGCTCGATGCGGTGGCCCATGTGCTTGATCTGGGCATCGCGGCGGGAGATAAAGACCAGCTCCCCGCGGTCGTTATAGCGTCCCATGTCCCCCGTGCGGTAGATGATCTCAGGGTAGTAGGGGTTGAGGGGATTCTGCACGAATGCCTCGGCGGTCTTTTCGGGGTTGGCGTAGTAGCCCAGCGTCACGCAGGTGCCGCGCAGACAGATCTCGCCCTCCTCGCCAATCTCGGCGCGGCGGCCATCGTCGGTCAACAAGATCAGATCGGTATTGCGGAAGGGCCTACCGATGGGAATGACCTCATCGGGGGCAAGCTCACGGGCGCGCCAGTAGCAGGACATACCCGTGGCCTCGGTCGGGCCGTAAAGATTGAAGAATCGCGCCTCAGGGAGTGCCGCCCGCCACAGATCGTACTGCTTGCGGGGGAACACCTCGCTGCCGAAGCACACCGTAGTCAAATACTGCGGCACGTGCTTGTCCAGCACGCCGAGGGAGGAGATCATGGTCAGCGCCGACACCACCCAGCAAACGGTGTTGATGCGGTGCTCGTCCAGATACTCCACCAGCTTCATGGGGAACATGAACAGAGTGCGCGGGATGAGGTAAGCCGTCGCACCGAATTTGAGGGTAGGCATGATCTCCTTGAGGGGCGCGTCAAAATACAGCGGCGTTTGGTTGCCAAACACGGTGTCGCGGTCAAAGCCGATGGCCTCGCACAGCGACTCGGTGTAGTCGATCACCGAGCGGTGGCACGCGGCCACGCCCTTGGGCACGCCCGTCGAACCCGAGGTGAACACCACGTAGATGGGATCGGTGTCGATCTGCCGCTCACGGACGTCGGCAAGGAGTTGCTCCTCCCCTGCCCCAACGGGGCTCGCGGTCAGCTCGCTCCACAGCACCACCTCGCCCGAGAACAGTCCGTCTGTGCTGAGCTTGCGGGCGATCTTCTCGTGCTTTTCGTCGCAGATCAGCAGACGGGGGGCAAGCGTACCGAGGATCAGACCCATGCGGGCGGGGGGCATAGCGGCATCCAACGCGGCGTAGAAGCACCCCGCGTAGATGACCGCCATGAAGGACTCGATGGCGCGGGGGTGCTTGTCCATGAGGATGGCAATGGGCTCGTGGGCGTAACCGCGGCGGCAAAGCGCCGCCCCGCCCCTGCGGGCGCGGTCGGAGAGCTCCGAGAAGGTCACGTGATCCCGCCCGTCCGAAAAGGCGATCTTATTGGGAACCTCGGTCACGGTGTGTTCCAGATATTGCAGAATATTCGTGAGCATAGGCGCACCTCGCGGGTCAGATTTATATTTCCCTTTTTGGTTTTCTGTCCCTCTCAGTCACCTGCGGTGCCAGCTCTCCCAAAGGGAGAGCCATGGGGCAATGCGGCAGCTCTGCCTCCCCCTTTGGGGGAGGTGGCACACCGAAGGTATGACGGAGAGGGTATTCCCAATGGATAAGGGATTCACACGTTAATAGTACTTTTCCAGGTCGGGGGTTCTCGTGATGATGCGGCTCTCGCTCTTGGGGTAGGCCGATGCATTGTAGACGTAAAATCCCGAGCGAACCTTGTTGTAGGCGCGAACCTGGGCATCGGTGAGCAGACAGCTATTCGTGCCCGAGCGCAGGCGGGTACAATCAAAGTGGTACCAACGCGGCGCGGCCTCCGTGCCGATATTCACAAGCAACCAGAAATGCGTGCCGTCCGCCGCGCCCGCGGTGCGCTCGATCTCATAGTGATCAATGCCGAAATACACGCAAAACGCCTTTGCCGCGGCGAGGTAATTGTAGCAGTCACCCGTGCCCGTGATAAAGAGGCTGTCGTAGGCGGCGCGGATCCAGTCGGATTTGTCCGAATCCGACACATAGGAAATATGCTTCTGCACGTTGATATAATCGTATACCGCGCGGAGCTGCTGCTCCTTCGTCATATCGGGGGTGGTGATTTGTGCCGCCAACGCGGCAATGCGCTCCATGAGCTGGGCCTCAGTGATCTGATTGGCATAAATGTGGATAACGGTTTGCGCCCACGAGGTGTTACCCGACACGTCGGTCGCGGTGTAACCTACGGTGTAGTCGCCCGGTACGTCGGGGTTGACCGCCGCGGAATCCACCGTGATCTCCACCTCGCCGCCGCAGTTGTCGCGCACGATCAGCCCCTTACGGTAGGCGATTGCCTCACCCACGTAGGCAGACAGCTCAGGCACGGTGACGAAAGTGGGGGCTTGCGTGTCCTGAATCACCGTCATGACCGACTTCTGCTTTTTCGACACGTTCCCCGAATGATCCTTGACGTAAAATTCCACGTCGTAGTCCCCAATCCTGGTCATATCGGGCAGCTTGCACTCAAAGTAGGCTGTGTAGCCGTCCGCCTCTTCGATGGTGTTGATGAAATCCTCGGCGCGGGGACTGCTTCCCGTGGCATAGTACACGTGACGAGTGGTGACAACGGGGGCTCTGTTGTCCTCCACCTTGAGCTTCAGCTTGTATTTCTGCCCCTCACCGTCGGTCATAGGGATGGTATAGGTGCCGGGGTGATTGACGCAATCCTCGTCAAAGCCCGCAACATAGGTCGCTCCCTCAACGGCAATCAGCTTGTAAGGGTTGGGTAGATCGTCGCCCGCCTCGATGGTGTATTCCAGCCGCTTGGTGCATCCGACCGAGGCACCGGCAACCGCCGTACACAGAATCACCCCTGCAAGCATACGGCACAGGACTTTTTTCGCTCCGCTCCAACGCGTATCAACTGCCACAAAATCACCTCCCCGATCTCCGTTCACAGTATAGTATCTGTTTTATTATACCAAATATGCGGGTATAAGTCAAGTGAAAAAGCACAGGAAATAAAAAAAGCCGCGCTTGTTCAAATTTGGATGTAACTATTCAGATGGTGTTCTAATTTGGATTTATCGGGCTGTTTGAATATTGGTTTTATGTACTTTTCTCCCACCAGCGGGAGAAAAGTACATAAAGACAAACAAACCCCAATTTGGCACCCGGTCAAACCGATAAAAAAGCACCCCGCACTCACAAGTGAGTGCGGGGTGGAATAGCATGGAATTAGTGGCAGATGCAACGCTCGGTATCCTTATCGAAGATGTGGATACGGGAAGTGTCGAATGCAACCTTGATGGTGTCGCCTGCACGGGAGGTGGAGCGAGAGGAAACGCGAGCGATCAGGTTGGTACCGTCGTTGACGATCTTAATCTTACCTTCGCCCTCCTCGGACTTACCGACGTTCAGGTACAGGTAGATCTCTGCACCCATCAGCTCGGTAACCTCGACGAACGCCTCGATGGTGCTGTCGGCAAATGCCTCAACCTGAGCGGGCTGGTCGTGGATACACTCGGGACGCAGACCTGCAACGACTTCCTGGCCGATGTAGTCCTTCAGAGCAGGGTTATTTGCCTTCTCTGCGGGCAGCTTGACCGAGCAGTTCTCGAAGTCGAAGTACAGATCGTCACCCTTCTTGTTGAGGATACCGTTGATGAAGTTCATCTGGGGAGTACCGATAAAGCCTGCAACGAAGAGGTTGCAAGGAGTATCATACAGATTCTGAGGAGTATCAACCTGCTGGATCAGACCGTCCTTCATAACGACGATACGGGTAGCCATGGTCATAGCCTCGACCTGGTCGTGGGTAACGTAGATGAAGGTGGTACCAACGCGGTTGTGGAGCTTGGTCAGCTCGGTTCTCATCGCAGCACGGAGCTTAGCGTCCAGGTTGGACAGAGGCTCGTCCAGCAAGAATACCTTGGGGTTACGAACGATAGCGCGACCCAGTGCCACACGCTGCTTCTGACCACCCGACAGAGCCTTGGGCTTACGGTCGAGCAGGTGGGTGATATCCAGGATGCGAGCAGCCTCCTCAACGCGGCGCTTGATCTCCTCCTTGGGGGTCTTGTTCAGCTTCAAACCGAATGCCATGTTCTCAAACACGGTCATGTGGGGGTACAGAGCGTAGTTCTGGAACACCATGGCGATCTTACGATCCTTAGGAGCTACGTCGTTGACCAGCTGGTCGCCGATGAACAGCTCACCCTCCGAGATTTCCTCCAAACCTGCGACCATACGCAGGGTAGTGGTCTTACCGCAACCCGAAGGGCCTACGAGAACCAGGAACTCCTTGTCCTTGATCTCCAGGTTGAAGTCGGATACGGCGGTAACGCCGCCGGGGTACTTCTTATAAATGTGACGAAGGGATACACTTGCCATGGGAATTTCCTCCTAAATTATGTTCGTAAAAAATGTAAAAA
>CAJGEA010000158.1 GCA_904502015.1 uncultured Clostridia bacterium
CCTTATCGGGTATAGATATTCTTTGGTTTAAGGGTGTAGGGGCGTTCTTTGAACGCCCGCGGGCGCACACAGTGCGCCCCTACCATGGGTTGTTATAAACCGTTCGATAAATCCAAATTTGAAAACCACTTTGCCCTCGGGGGATATGGTAGGCGCGTGATAACCTACCCCGAGCCAGAGCTGTGCCGCAGGCACAAATCCAAATTTGAAAACGCATCCCCGTCCCTCAATTTTCGGGGGACGTGGGATGCGCATTGGGGTTGGAGAATCACGCTCCGCAGGAATCCCCCGCGGGGAGCTCGCGCCCGGTATAGTACGCGAGAATGGAGCGGCGGGTGACGATGCCCACGAACATATCGCGGTCATCCACCACGGGAATGAAATTCTGTTCCAGCGCCCGCTCCATCAGCCCCTCGATGGAGGCGGTCACGGGTACGGGCGGCGTGCGGTCGGAGATGATGTCGTCGATCCGCGCCGCCTCCAGATCACGGGAATTCACGCTCCCCATGCTCATAATATTCCACAGAAAATCCCCCTCGCTGACGCTGCCGAGGTACTTCCCCTCGCGTGAGATCACGGGGATGGCAGTATAGCCGTAGCGATGGAGCTTCTCCATCCCCTGCCGAAAGCTGCTCCCCTCGGTCAGGTAGGCCACCCGACTCTTGGGGATCAGGAAAAACGCCACGTTCATGCGTTGCCCTCCTGTCATTCTAATGGTTCTAAAGGTTCTAAAGGTTCTAACGGTTTTAACGTCTTAACCTAACGGTAGAACGTTCTATCGTTCTGTCGCCCGCATTGGGCGATTTTTCATACGAAAAGCATCACGGAAAGGATATGCCGCGTATCGGTCGGGCAGAACAAACCGTCAGCGCTTTCTTCTCCGACTCCACACCACCAGCCCGCAGGTCAGCGCCGCGGCGGGCAGAACGCCTGCCAGGATCACGCCCCACAGCAGAGCCACACCCTCGCTCGTCAGGCTGAGATAGGGCACGTCAATGCAATCGGCGGGCAGGGTGGAAAAGCGGGACTCAAAGGGCTGACTCATCCACAGAATCGCCGTGGTCAAATAGTTGTAGTTCCCTTCTTTGGAGGCTATATTGACCGCATCGGTAAAGGCATCCGCCGAGCCGAACCACGTAAACATGGCGGTCGCGGTCTTCTGCCCTCCGTCGGTCCGCACCGTCCGCGCGGAGGTGGCGGCCAGGCAGAGCGTCCCTCTCGTGCCCGCCCCGATGCCCTCCACCATCAACTGTCCCGACTCCGACGTGGTCATGAGAGGGGTGACGGTGGCGTCACTCGCCTGCGTGGCGGTAATGGCGTGGGCGTTGGGCATACACGCGCCGAATCCCCCCGCGGACAGCGAGTAGGTGATGCCGTGCTGGTTGTTGAGCGTGGGAGAAATATAGTAGAAGGAATCGCCGTAATGCCCGCCCGCCGAGGCGTCGGCCACGGTGCCCCGCTCGGCGGCCATGCCGAATTCAGCGCCCAGCGCCATCGCGCGAGGACATCTCGTCACGCAAGCGGGCGAGGTCACAAGCAGGAAGGAGCCGCCCTGCGCCAGATAGTCCCGAATCAGGGCATCCTCCCGCTCGGTCAGATCCTCGGTGGGGGCAAAGAGGATGAGGCAGCTTACGTTGTCGGGAACGGCATCCGCCTCGCGGAGATCCAACTCGGCGGGCGTGATTTCGGCGTTCTCCCATAAGGCAAGCAGAGTTTCCGAGGGTGTGTTCGCCCCGTGTCCCGTCAGGATGTAGCCCTGCGGCACGGTGTCGGCGGTCACGTAGTCCAGCGCCGAGGTCAGGACGGCCTCACCGTTGAAGTAGGACCGCGTGGCATTGCCCAGGATCGACTCAACCTCCTGCCCGTACAAAGAGATGTAGTAGCTCACGTAGTAGCTCAACTCAGAGAAGGTGAAGCGGTAGGTTTCGTCGGGATCGAGCTGGGAGTTGGTATAGTAGTAAAGCTCCACCCGCTCCAAAACCTTGGCACGGCGGTCGCTCGCAATGATGAGACTGTTGTTGGTTGCCTCGCCGTCCACGTACCGCGCCACCACGTCGGCATCCGCCACGGGATCCAGGATGGTCACGCGCAGGCGGTCGTTCTCCTCGGCGTAGCGGGTGAGGAGCAGGCTTTGGGTATTGTCGATCACGCCGTCGGCGCAGACCCAGTAGATGGTCACGTCCTCGTCGATCTCACGAACGAAGCGGCGGCTCTCGTCAGTCAGCTCGGTAATGCCCAGCCCCGAGGTGTCGAACAAGGAATATTTGGCGGGGAGATTCCACACGCCGACGTTCACGGCGGCCAGCAGAAGAACCGAGGCCAGCCCGACGGCGGCCGCGTGGCGAACGGTGGGCGTCAGACGGATCGGGCGGCGCACGAAAGGTCTCGGCACGCGGGGCGTTGCCCACACGGTCAGCACAACGAACAGCGCCGTCATGGAAACGAGCGCAACCACGCCCGACAGATCGAAGAAATTGTACGCCGCCACCTGCTGGAAGTGCATGAAGGGGGAAAGGTAGACCAGAACCGAGGTCGCCAGCCCCTCAAAGCTCTCGGGCGACAGCACGTACCACACCGCAGTCGGCAGGATCAGCGCGGCGGCGACAATGGCGGCAAGCAGGGGGTGGCGCGTCCTCGCCCACACCCCGCCCGCCAGCGCGGCGGATGCCACGGCCAGGGCGATCAGGGAGGCAACGGGGGCGTCGGGGATCAGATACGCAAGGTCGGGCAGGAAATACAGCAGCAGTACCGCCGCCACGCATATAAGAGCGGCCAGCCACAGACGGCGGCACACCGTCACGATGAAGCGGCAGACCGCGACGAGCAGGCACCCCAGCAGGAAGAAGGAGGCCAGCGCGGCGTAAGCCCCCGCGTAGTTGATTTTTCCGTAGAGGGAGTAGATCAAAGGGTAAAGGGCAAGCACGGCGCAGGGCAGGGCGAGCACCGCCACGTGCGCGAGATACCGTCCCCACACCACCGCCGAGCGAGAGAGGGGGAGGGTTCGGAGCAGAAGATCCTCCCTGCCCCGCATCTCGTTCACCCGCGCGGCGAGCACGAGAAAAGGAATCAGCACAATGAGAGCATATTGCGCGCCAAGGAGGACATACTCCAAACGGGAGAGCCCGCCGCTGAAGTTGTATATGAACGCCAAAGCGCCGCTGACCAGCAGAAGGGCGGCGGTAAAGATTCCCCCGACGGGGGTGCGGAAGCAGGCGCGAAGCGCGCGTTTACAGATCGCTACCATCGGCTTCCACCTCCTCGTCCTGTTGGTTTTCCTTATCGGGGAACGTGCCTGCCCCGTGGCGGTCAAGCTCCTCCACCGAGGCAATCCCGCCGTCGCTGACGGCGATGACGGCATCGAGCACACCGCCCCACGCGTACGGATCGCGGCAGGCAACAACGACGGTGGCATCCTGCCCCGTCGCGTCCACCAGCGTGGCGAGCGCGGCGAGCTGACGGGGGGAGAGATCCTCGTCGGGGCGGTCGAGCAGAACGGTATGGGGAGATGCCAAAAGCGCCTGAGCCACCCCCACCAATCGGCGGTTGCCCGCGGGCAGGCGGGCGACGAGGCGATCCTGCGCCTCAAGCATCCCGAGTGCCTTCAGAAGGTCACGGATGAGGCGATGGGCGGTTTGGCCATCCAAACCCTTGATTTCGGCGGCGAAATCCAAAAATTCGTACACCGTCATATCGGTACACAGCGGATTTTCGGGGGGCAAATACCCCACGCGGCGGCGGATGTCGGTCTTGGGGGCGGCCACGTCGTAGCCATCCACCAGCACGCGCCCCGCGTCGGGGGCAAGGCATCCCGCCACGGCGGCGAGAATGGCCGACGCGCCGTCACCCACAAGGGCGTAGCGCTTGCCGTTTCGTAGCTTGAGGGATATATCGGTCACACCGGGGACGGTGAGATTCTGTATTTCAATCATGGGGTCCTCCTATGGCGTGTCGGCCTTCGCAAGCCGCATCTTTACTCCACTATTATATATCATACCGCGGGCGGGTGTCAAGGGGATGAGGGCATTTTGAGGGCTTTGTGATTTTTGCACCTGCGGTGCGCGAACTCGGCGTGACCGAGTTCAACCGAGTTTTGCCTGTCGGCAAAGCTCAACGCTCCCCATAAGGTTTTCCCCGGTGGTATGGATATTCAAATTGGGGTTTATCGGGCACCTGCGGTGCGCGAACTCGGCGTGGCCGAGTTCAACCGAGTTTTGCCTGTCGGCAAAACTCAACGCTCCCCATAAGGTTTTCCCCGATGGTATGGATATTCAAATTGGGGTTTGTCGGTGGGTTTGCGATACCCCAACGAAGCCTCCCTCCGGGAGGGAGGTGTCACGCGCAGCGTGACGGAGGGAGCCTGCGAAACCTTTGGTCAGCATTGACTTTTCGGCAACGCACTCTCCCCCACCCGCTACGCGGGAGCCCCCTCCCGGAGGGGGCCTCGGGTAGGTTGCCCCCACCGATAAATCCAAATTTGAAAACCACTTTTGCCCTCGGGGGAGATGGTCGGCGCGTGGCA
>CAJGEA010000159.1 GCA_904502015.1 uncultured Clostridia bacterium
AAAAGATAGAATAGCCTGTCTAAAAAAGACAAATTTAGATGTAACTATTCAGCTGTATGTCAAATTGGGGTTTATCGGGTTGTTTGAGGTTTCGATTGTAGGGGCGCATCACGATGCGCCCGCAGGCGATCGAACTGCAAGCAGTTCATGAATCGCCCCTACAACCTAAAACCAAAGATTATCTATACCCGACAAGGAATAACGCTCCTTTATGTCGTAGGGGCGATCTGTGATCGCCCGCGGGCGCACACAGTGCGCCCCTACCATGGGTTATTATAAACCGTTCGATAAATCCAAATTTGAACACCGCTGAATAGTTACATCCAAATTTGAATGTTGGCTGAATGATCCGTGATATGGTGGGGTTACTATTGACAAGAAGGTGGAAAGTGGGTATAATGGGATACGAGTGCGGCATGCACCCACTTTGGGGTGTTTTTTGTCCCTCAAAAACGTCAAAAACAAACAAACGATTTACAAAACAACTATACATTTATAAAAGAGGAGCCGATATGAAGCTGTTTTTGGTTGTCCCTTGCTATAACGAGGAGGCGGTTCTGCCCGAGACCGCACGGCGGCTGCGGGAGAAATACGACGGGCTGATGGCGGCGGGGAAGATCTCGCCTGACAGCAGGATCGTGCTGGTCAACGACGGCTCGCGCGACCGCACCTGGGAGATCATTCGGGAGCTCCACGCCGCCGACCCCACCTTCCGCGGCATTTGCCTCTCCCGCAACAAGGGGCATCAGAACGCCCTCATGGCGGGGCTTATGACGGTGCGCCACGAGTGCGACGCGGCCATCAGCCTGGATGCCGACCTGCAGGACGATATCAACGCTATTGACGCGATGGTGGACAAGTTTGCCGAGGGCTACGACGTGATCTACGGCGTGCGCTCCTCGCGCAAAAAGGATTCTTTTTTCAAGCGCACCACAGCGCAGGGCTTCTATAAGCTCATGCGCGCGATGGGTGTGGAAACCGTCTACAACCACGCCGATTACCGCCTCATGAGCCGCCGCGCGCTGGATGCACTCGCTGAGTTTCCCGAGGTCAATCTGTTCCTGCGCGGCATCGTGCCGCTGGTGGGCTTCCGTAGCACCGAGGTCACCTACGAGCGCGGCGTGCGGGCGGCGGGCGAGTCCAAATACCCGCTGAAAAAGATGCTGGCCTTCGCGCTGGAGGGCATTACCTCCATGTCCATCCGCCCCATCCGCCTGATCACCACGCTGGGCTGCCTGATCTTTACCGTCAGCCTCGGCATGCTGATCTATTCGCTGATCCGCTACTTCACGGGCCACACCGTGGCGGGCTGGACGTTCCTTTCGGTGTCCATCTGGGGGCTGGGCGGCATCCAGCTCCTCGCCATCGGTGTCATCGGTGAGTATATCGGCAAGATCTATCTGGAGACCAAGCGCCGCCCCAAGTACATCGTCAGCGAGTACCTCGGTGGCGACGAAGAGTAAGAAAAAATCACCCGAGGGCGGCATGCCGCCCTCGGGTGATTTTTTAGCGATTGGACTCACTTGGCTTTCAAATTTGGATTTGTGCCTGCGGCACAGCTTTGGCTCGGGGTAGGTTGTCACGCGCCTACCATATCCCCCGATGGAAAAGTGGTTTTCAAATTTGGATTTATCGGGGAGGCGAGGAGAACGACTGTGGGGGAACTTCTTGAAAGAAGTTCCCCCAGACCCCCTCAAGAACCTCTAAAAATATATTTCAAAAACCATTGCAAAATATATTTTTGAAGTTTTAGGAAGTCCAGAAACCCTTTTTCAAAAGGGTTTCTGGTGGGGTGCAGGGGCAACGCCCCTGCATGCCCGCGCCCGATAAACCCCAATTTGACATTCCTTTAATGCCCGAATTTATCAAAGACCTGCGTCAGTGCCGCAGTGTTGTCCTCGGAGTATTCCAGCTCCTCGGAGACGATGCGCGCCGCCTCGCGGATGCCGCCGTCGGTGTGGTCAGAAACAGACGCTAAAAGGCGTTCGCAGAGCAGGGAAAAGCCCACGGCGGCGCGAAAATCCCGTTCGTTGCGCGCGGGGGAGGCATGGCGGAAGATGAAATACGCCAGTGCGCGCTCGAGCGCGCGCTCATCCTCGGCAGAGAGGGGCAGAGCAGAGGTGTAGCGGCCAAACAGCGCACGGTGTCCCTCGTCCAGATATTCCAGCCGATCCAGCACCGTGTGCCACGCGCTGTCGGGAAGGGCGGAGGGGGCTACGCCGTATACGTCCTCAATTCGCAGCAGTCGCTCGGAGTAGGGAATGGCGCGGTTTGATAGAACACCGTAGATCGAGGCGCGGTGGGCGATGGCGTCAAAGCGGGAGGCTGCGTTGTCGGCGGCCGTGTTCAGCGTTTCGATTTCTTCAAACGTGTCGTATCCGTCCGATTCGAGGATGATGCGGCAGGCCTCCTCGCACGCCATGCCGAGGCCCACTTCCTTTCCGTACGGCGTATCGTGGTAGAATCGGGGATGCTCGCGGCAGATCTCGCAGAGATACCCCTCGCCCAGCTCGGTGATGATGCGGCACAGGCCGCTCTCGTCCAGATGGGGGCAGCGGTCGCCCTCGCGCAGGCGAAAATGCGGGGTGTTGAGGTCGCTTTCGGTGTCGATGGATGCGCGGACGCATGCGCCGTAGCCCTCGGTGAGGGTGTCGTAGAGGCACATTGTGTCTCCGTCCACGTCGATCTCCCAGCCGATGCAACAGGAGTGACGGCATCGGTCGGCGATGCAAATGAAATCGCGGTAGTAGGCGGGGGCGTATAGCTTGGTTTTGTTCATAGGCGGTTCTCCGTGTAACGATTCGCTTGGTGTTCAATTTGGATTTGTCGGGGAGGCGAGGAGAACGACTGTGCCCACACCCCCTCAAGAACCTTCAAAAAATATTGCCAAAAGATATTGTCAAATATATATTTTTCAAGTTTTTTGAAGTCCAGAAACTTTTTTCAAAAAAAGTTTCTGGTGGGGTGCAGGGGTGAAACCCCTGCGAGACAAACCCCAATTTGGCGCGCGTAGTATCGGTTTGTATAAGAACGCCCCCCGACCTCCCGTCGGGGGCGTTTTTTGATTGGCGAGTAAGGTTTAGCGGTACTCGGGCAGCCAATCCCTGTGCGCCTCAAAGAGATCGTCGCAGAGGGACACGATATCGTCAATGGACAGTTCGGAGGAGGTGTGCGGATCCAGCATGGCGGCCTGATAGACAGCCTCTTTTCTGCGGGTGGCGGCCGCCTCAATGGTGAGGAGCTGGACGTTGATGTTGGTCATATTCATGGCGGCGCATACCGTGGGGATGCGGCCGACTACCGTGGGTTGGATGCCCGTGCTGTCCACGAGGCAGGGAACCTCCACACAGGCCTCGGCGGGCAGGTTCTCGATCAAGCCGCGGTTGATCACGTTGCCGCCGATGCGGTAGGGGTTGTTCGTGACCATGGCTTCCATAATATAGGATGCATACTCATGAGTGCGGCTGTGGGAAATCTCGCCCGACAGGTAATGCTTTTTTGCCTCCTTCCAGCCTGCGATCTGGTTGATACAGCGGCGGGGGTATTCGTCCAGCGGGATGCGGTAGCGCTCGATCAGCTCGGGGTACCTGGCCTTGATAAACAGATTGTTGTACTCGGCGTTGTGCTCCGAGGACTCGGTGCAGTAGTAGCCGAGGCGGCGAATGTACTCAAAGCGCACGAGGTCGGCAAAGCCCTCGGGCGGGTTGTTCAGAATCTCGATGGCGCGGCGGTGCGCCTCGGGGAGCAGGTCGTTGCCGTCGGCGTCCTGCAGCTCCAGCAGCCACGCCATGTGGTTGATTCCCGCAATCTTCTGCTTGAGAGGGCGCTTGATGTCGTGCATGCCGACTTCACTTAGCAGGGTGTCAGCGCATACCTGCACGCTGTGGCAGAGGCCGACGGTCTTGATGGGGGTGTAGCGCTGCATATAGCCTGCCAGCATGGCCATGGGGTTGGTGTAGTTGAGGAACCAGGCATTGGGGCAGACCTCGGCCATATCGTCCGCAAAATCCTGCAGGACGGGGATGGTGCGCAGGGCGCGGAAGATGCCGCCAATGCCCAGCGTGTCGGCGATGGTCTGGCGCAGGCCGTACTTCTTGGGAACCTCGAAGTCGATGATGGTGCAGGGATCGTACAGACCGACCTGGATGGCGTCCACCACGAAGTCGGCGCCGCGCAGGGCGTCCTTGCGGTTGAGGACGCCGAGGTGGGTGGTGATCCTGGCGCGCCCCTCGTTGACGTTCTTGTTGAGGGCGTTCACCATGATGGCGGATTCCTCCAGTCGCTCGGGATCAATGTCGTAGAGCGCGAATTCCGAGTCGCGCAGGGAGGGGGTACACATACAGTCCCCGATGACGTTCTTTGCAAATACGGTGCTGCCTGCACCCATAAACGTGATTTTTGCCATTTGTTTGATTACCCCCGCGACGATGCACGGGCCACCCGTGGGATTTTGCACGGTGGCTCCTTTCGGTGAAATTGGTTATAGTATATCGAAAATTGAGTCGGATGTC
>CAJGEA010000160.1 GCA_904502015.1 uncultured Clostridia bacterium
AGGTGGCGATGGAGGGGTTATAGAAGTAGATCATGCGGGTGGAGAGGGAATAGCCCTCAAGGCAGATCTTGGCCGCCATCACGGCCGAGGCGGTGGGGGTATTGTAGATGGTCCCGTTGGCGGTGGGGGAGAACTGGGTTCCGTACTTGTTGTCAAAGATGACGCCCTTGACGGTGTTCGGGAACTGACTGCTCCGCACGCGGTTGAGGATGACGTTGCCCACTGCGATCTGTCCGCGGAAGGGCTCGCCGCGGGACTCGGCGGAGATGATGCGGGAGAGCCAGTAGAGATCGGTCTCGTTGTAGTAGCTCGATGCCCAGGGGATGGAGGTGGGGTCGCCCGAGGTGACGTAGGCCTCGTAGTAGCCCCGACGGATATAGAGCTCGGCGTCCAGCGCGCGGCACATGGACTCCAGCGGCACGAAGATCCAGCCGCCAAGGCTCAAAACGTTATGTCCCGTATAGAAGATCCGCTCGTTGCAGGTGATGTACGGGTCGCCTACCTTGACGGTGATGTAGAGGTTCTTGCCACTGATGGTCACGCGCTCGGTGGCCGCCTCGTAGGTGGTCTTGAAGCTGCCGAACAGATCGGCAAAGCGCTGGACGGGGACGTAGATCACGCCGCCGATCTCGGCGCACTGCCCCGAGAGGATGCGCTTGCCGTCCTTGTAGAGGGATACCGCCATCGCGCCTGCGGGGTAGGGGAATCGGACGCTTCTGCCTGCTCGTGCCGAGAGGCTGATGAGGGGGCCGTGGTCGGTGTCGGAAGACACGGCTTCGCTTTGCTCGACGGATGTGTCAATGGTGCGCGCCTGTGCGGTCGCGGCGTTGATCTCGTCAGCCAACGTGATGCTCTGTGCGGCGTGTTGTCCGTCGGCGGATACCTGCACCGTGGCCAGAGTGATGGGGGCGAGGGTGAAGGTCACCGCGCTGATGATGGCCAGCGCCGTGGCGACCCCGCGTTGCCACGCCTGTGATCGTCGCACAGTGGGTAATTGTATTCGGTTCATAAAATACCTTCCTTTCGTGTAGGGTTGGACTGTGGGGAATGGCGCGGAGTGCGTGGTGCAACTCCCTGCCAATCCATGCAGCCCGTGCCTCTATTGTAACAGATTATCAAACCCGAATCAAGGAACAATGTTTTCCAGCCGCCTGTGAGCACAGTTTTGGCAACTAATCCTTTGCACCCGATGGTATGCATGTCAAATTGGGGTTTATCTGTTTGTTTATTTTTATGTACTTTTCTCCCGCTGGTGGGAGAAAAGTACAGAAAAACAAACACACCGATAAACCCCAATTTGAAAAATACACATGGCTCATCCATCCCAACCGAAAGGAGATTCTATGACCGAAGCCGATCGCATTTTTGAGCGTTTTCCCCCGTTTATTCGGGAGTACATTTTCACCCACCGTTGGGAGTCCTTGCGCGCCGTGCAGGTTGCGGCGGCAAGAACGCTGTTTCTCACCGACCACCACCTGCTCCTGACCTCGTCCACCGCCAGCGGCAAGACCGAGGCGGCGTTCTTTCCCATCCTTGCCGATCTTTGCGAGCGGCCGCCCGAGAGCGTGGGAGCGCTGTATATCGCGCCGCTGAAGTCGCTCATCAACGACCAGTTTGCCCGCATGGACGAGCTCCTCGATCTGTCGGGCATCCCCGTCACCCGCTGGCACGGCGACGTAGCGCAGTCCCATAAAAAGAAGCTCCTCGACCGTCCGCGCGGCATTCTGCAGATCACGCCCGAGTCGCTGGAAGCCATGCTGATCAATCGTTCAAACGACCTTGTCCGTCTGTTCGGGGATCTGCGCTACGTGGTCATCGACGAGATCCATACCCTGACGGGCACCGATCGCGGCAACCAGATCATCTGCCAGCTCTCCCGCATCGGGCATCTCATCGGTCATACGCCCCGTCGCATCGGTCTGTCTGCAACCATTGGAGACCCGAGCATTGCCGCCGAATGGCTGACCGCCGATACCGGCGTGCCATGCGATACCCCCACCTTTGAGGAAGGGAAGACCCGCTGGCGCTTGGGTCTGGAGCATTTCTATATCCAGAACGCCAAGAGCGGCCAGAGCCACCTCGCGGGGGACGCCCACACCGACCTGTCCGATGAGGCAGCCGACGCTCAGATTTACGGCGCGGATGCCCACGCCGCGGCGGTGGCCGCCGCCATGACCGAGGCGGCGCTCCCGAAGACCGCCGAGAATATCCTTGACGCGGGCTACGAGTATATGTACGATTGCGTGAAGGATAAAAAATCGCTCGTCTTTTCCAATTCCCGTGAGGAGACCGAGTATATCTGCGCTACCCTGCGGCAGATCGCCAAGGCGAGAGGGGAGCAGGACGTGTTCCTCATCCACCACGGCAACCTCTCGGCATCCCTCCGTGAGGAAGCCGAGGCCAAAATGAAGGACGAGGAGATCTTCGCCGTCACCTGCGCCACGGTGACTATGGAGCTGGGTATCGACATCGGCCGCCTTGAGCGGGTGCTGCAAAGTCAGGCTCCAAACTCGGTTACGGGCTTTCTCCAACGCCTCGGCCGTTCGGGCCGCCGCGGCGAGCCGCCCGAGATGATGATGGTCTTCCGCGAGGAGGACCCCCTGCCCAATACCCCTCTGCCCCAGCTCATTCCATGGGAGCTGCTTCGCGGTATTGCCATCATCCAGCTCTACATGGAGGAGCGGTTCATCGAGCCCCCCACGCGCCGTAAGATGCCCATGAGCCTTCTGTTCCATCAGACACTCAGTATCCTCGCCGCCTCGGGCGAGCTGACCCCTCGTCGCCTTGCCGAGCGGGTGCTGTCCCTGCCGCCCTTTGCCGCCGTCAGCCGTGACGATTATCGCACCCTCATGCTCTCCATGCTGGAGCATGATTTTCTGGAGATGACAGAGGAAAAGGGGCTCATCGTGGGGCTCGCGGGCGAACGCCTGCTCCGCAGCTTCAAGTTCTACGCCGTCTTTAAGGATTCCGAGGATTTTACCGTCCGCGCGGGCTCGGACGAGATCGGCACCATCACCACGCCGCCCCCTGTGGGTGACCGCTTTGCTCTTGCGGGCCGCGTCTGGGAGGTGGAAGAGCTGGATATCGCCCGCAAGCTTATCTACGTCAAGCAGGTGGACGGTAAAATGGAGGTATCCTGGCCGGGCGACTTTGGCGAGATCCATACCCGCATCCTCGAGCGGATGCGGCAGGTGCTGGCCGAGGACACCGTTTACCCATACCTCAAGCCCAACGCCCAGCGCCGCCTGGAGGTCGCCCGCCATGTGGCGCGCAATACGGGGATGCTGGAGCACTCCCTCGTCCACCTCGGGGGCTATTCATGGTGTCTGTTCCCGTGGCTGGGGACGCGCTCCTTCCGTACCATGCGAAAATTCATCGCCCGCCACAGCGGCGCGTGCAAGGTCAGCAATCTGGAGTTTGAGGGGTGCTACTATATCACCTTCCGCATGGAGCGGGGCAACGATTACGAACTGATTTCGCAACTCGCCCGCGCGGCCTCGGAGGAGGGCGTCAACTGCGAAGCCCTCGTGCAGAGTGGGGAAGTGCCGCTGTTTGAAAAGTACGACGAGCATATCCCCGCCGATCTGCTCCGCCGAGCATTTGCCGTGGATCGACTCCGCCCCGACGAGGTGGAGCGGCGTATTTCCGAAATACTGACGGAATACTGAAAAAACTCACGCATCCCCCCTTGACAAACGGGGGGAATCGTGGTATCATAATGCCATCAAACCAAGGATGAGGAAGAGTACCTTGCGTGTGCCGCCGACAGAGAGCCGCCGATGCTGGAAGTGCGGTGACGGGCCGTGAGCGAATGGACCTCGGAGGGTGGGAGGAACCCGCTGACCGACCGTGTCGGATCGGCCCAGTAATGCCCAACGGTCGCGCCGTTACTGCGAAAAGCGGAGGGAAATCGTTCCCTCAATCGTGGGTGGTACCGCGGATTTTATGTAAATTCGTCCCCGACAGAGAATACCTCTGTCGGGGACTGTTTTTTTATAAAAACACGGCAACTACTCTGTGACATGAAAAAATCTCCATAGAACATTTTATAAGGTTCTTTGAAATCCAAAAACTTTCTTTCAAGAAAGTTTTTGGTGGGGCGTGGGGCGAAGCCCCACGGTAATCGCTACAAACGAAAGTGAGGATAAACCATGTTTCAAGATCAAAAGGTGTCGTTCTCGGGCGTTCAGCCCAGCGGAAACCTGACCATTGGCAACTATCTCGGTGCCATCAAGAATTTCTCGTCCTTCTCGGAGCAGTATAAGTGTTTCTACTGCGTGGTAGACGAGCACGCCATCACGGTGCGTCAGGTTCCCGCCGATCTGCGCCGCCGCACCTACGAGACTCTCGCGCTCTACATGGCGTGCGGTCTTGATCCCGAGAAGAATACGCTCTACGTTCAGTCCCACGTCAAGGAGCACGCCGAGCTGGCATGGTTGCTCAACTGCTTCACGGGCTTTGGCGAATTGTCCCGTATGACGCAGTTTAAGGATAAG
>CAJGEA010000161.1 GCA_904502015.1 uncultured Clostridia bacterium
ACCCCCCCCCCCGATAAATCCGAATTTGAACATTGGCTGAATCGTTACTTTGACATTTACTTTCTTCGAATGACGCGCCGCATATCGGCAAACGAGCGCACGATGCGGAAACCGGCGGCCTCGTACATGAGGCGCGCGGGGTTCTCCTCGCCCGTATAGAGGGACATGAAATCCGCACCGCCCTCGGCGTGGCGGCGGCACATCTCGCAGAAGATCTGCTTGCCGATGCC
Organism: uncultured Clostridia bacterium; assembly: GCA_904502015.1. Taxonomy (GTDB): domain Bacteria; phylum Bacillota; class Clostridia; order Oscillospirales; family CAG-272; genus CAMEON01. Next base: position 231 of record CAJGEA010000161.1, read on the forward strand.
CCGTCCGCGATAAGCGTTCAGCGTACCGATGCCGTGGAAATTGCCGCGCGAGGGCGTGCCCGTCACGGTCAGCGGGCCCGTGTAGCCCACCACCAGACCGTCGGCCTTGGTATCCACCGCCACCACGATGGGCAGGTGGGTCTGCGCCATGACGTGCATCTTCCAATCGGGATTGCGGATGTCGTCGAACAGCTCGGCCAGCCCGTGATGGTGCGCAGGATCGTACAGAGTCAGCTCAATACCCTCGGCAGCCAGCCGATCGCGCACCGCCTCCGTCCCCTTGGGGGGCTGATAGCCCGTCAGGCGGCGGTAGTAGGCGTTCTGCGTGGCGAACTCACGCCAGCCGTGATTCTTGAGTAGCAAGAACAATTCCGACGCCTTATCCACGCCGGGCATGCAGGGGTGATAATCCTCGCCTCCGTTTGGGATATACCACGGAAGTGCCACGGGATTGCGGAACACAACCTCAAGCTGCTCCAAGCGAGGATCGCTCTCCAAAAGCTCGGTCATCTCACCCAGCAGGCGCGAGCCGATGCCCTTGCCGCGGAAGGCAGGATCCACACACAGATAGGACAAATACCCCGTGTGCCGGTTGACACCGTCCACCGTGGCCGCGATCATGCCCACAAGGCGATCCCCCTCATACGCGCCCAGCGCGATACGGTCACCTGCGGCGTTGAAAAACCACGATTCCACTGTCCCCTGCTCCACGGGGACGAGGCCCAGTGTCGGTTGCAATCCCCCGTTCCCCCGCGCGCAGGGATTTTGGTCGGCACACCATGCATTGTAGAATGCGTGCGCCGCGCTCACGTCGGTCAACGTACGAATGTCTGCCATAGCCATTCTCCTTTTGCAATTTTTCTTCATTATACCATACTTCCGCCGCCAAGGCAATCCCCCCTGCCTCACTTTTTCCCCCTTTGATTTGCCAAACCCCATCCTGCGAGGTACTGCTATGAAGTCACCGATTCGCCCCTCCAAATACAGTCGGGCTCGCTACGCCTTTCGTACCATTAAAAGCAAGCATCGCTTGCTCCTTTTCTGCGATCTGACACAGTTCCCGCCCGCGCGGGAAACCGTGGACGCTTGCGTAGAGCGGTGCGCGCGCGGTGGAGTCTCCTGCATCATCCCCCGTCTGCCAAGAGATCTGGCCCCCTCCCCCGCCCTTCTCGGGCAGGTTGCCGCTATGTACGGATGGTTCATTGAGGCGGCAGGACGGCACGGCATCAACCTTGGTTTCCATTTGGACGAGCTGCTGGAACGCTCCTACTACCTCGGGCTGGACGAAGAAACCGCCACGGCTACCCGTACCCAAATGCTCTGCCGCCGTGAATACTACTGCAACCCCACCGAACAGATCAAGCTCCCCCTGCGCACGGACAAGCTGATGGCGCTCGTTGCCTACGACGAGGAGCATTCAGACCGCATTGACCTGCGCGAGCACGTACGCAATGGTGAGCTGAACTATTGTATGCCCGTGGGAAACTGGGTCATCGAGGAATACATCTGTACCCCGACGCCCCTGATCGAGGGCGAAAAGCCCCACCTGCGGTGCAACATTCTCTGTCCTAAGGCCGGCGAGACCTTTCTTGAAGGTCTGCTCGCCAAGCTGGGTGAACCCCTCTCATCCGAGCTTGGAAAAACCGTCACCAAGCTGTTCGTCAGCGACGTGTGCTTCCACGCCCCCAACCGCCGCAACTGGGACGAGTCCTTCAACGAGGTGTTCAAAGCCCGTTTCGGCTTTGACCCCGCCCCCTACTACCCCGCGCTGTACCACCACATTGGCGAATGTGATCCGCACATCAAGTCGCTGTTCATGGATTGCCGCGCGCACATGCTGCGCTCGGGCATTCTCACCGCCCTGCGCACCTTTTCCGACCGACACGGACTTCAGCTCGTGGCCTCCATGGCAGAATCCAAGCTGCCCGCCTGCTCGTGGCACTGCGGTGACGTGCTGGCCGGTGGCCTGTTCTCCCCTGTCGCCGTACAGGAAAAAGCCTACCTCTACGGCATGAACTCCACCCATATCGCGGCTTCGGCGGCGGATAATTACGGCTCCAAGCACGTGTCCTGTGAGATCCTGCGCGACTATGCGCGCACGTCCCCCGAGATCGCCTGTAAGGATGCCATGAACGCCTTTGGACACGGTGCCAATCAGCTCATTGCCCATCTGTCCGACCGTGACCTGACCTCTCCCACGCCTCGCTTCTCCCGCCGTGCTCCCCTCTCCCCCGCACTCAAGCCCACCTTCTCCCCCTTCGTGGCAAGGGTACAAACGCTCCTTCGCGGCGGCAACCGCGTCAACGACATGGCCATGCTCTACCCCATATACGCCCTGCACGACAAGGTCTACCTATACGAATCCCCCGTGCGCGAGCATAGCTTTGAGTATCCCACCACCCCCTTCTCCTGCAACTACATGACGGTGCTGAGCTCCATATCCACCTATGCGGGGCAGGACATTACGGTACTGCACCCCCACGTAGTGGAAACGGCGTGCTACACCGAGGGCGGTATTCTCTACCTCAAGAACCAGTATCAAACCCAGAAATTCAAGGTCATCATTCTCCCCGGTGCCGACATGGTGAGTCTGAATAATATTCGCACGATTGCAAAATTTTTTGACGAAGGCGGTAAGGTGATCGCCACCGGCGCACTTCCCCGCTTCGCCTTTGAGTACAAGGAAGGCGAGGATCTTCCCGACCCCAACGATTTTCTCGGCACCGCGGGCTACGGCACTCCGAACGACCGCGAGGTGCGCGCTCTGATTCGTCACATTTTCGGCGATGATGCGGTCAACCCCTCCGTTGTGCGAAACTTCTTCTATCACAGCAACGAAAACGGAGGCAAGGCCTACTACATCAGCCCCTACCAGACAGCCGCCGACGGCACCGAGTTGACCAACTGCGCCTACCTCAACGACGCCCTGCAAGCCCTGCGAGTGCCTCTGGACGTCTACATGCCCGAGATGCCGCGCTTTGAATGTCTGGGCGCGCTCAACACCTCGTATAGCGAGTTTACCTGTCTGGGTCTTGATGACTTCATCCCCGGCGGCGGCATGATCAGCCACATTCATAAGCAACACGAGCATCTGGACGTATTCTACTTTGCCAACACGACGAGCTGCGCATACGACCACCCCATCTACCTCCGCGGCATTCACCGCCCCGAGCGATGGGATCCCCACAACGGCCGCACGCGCCGTCTGTCTGCGCGCTACGTCATTCTTCATGGTCATGTCTATACCCGCGTGACGCTGCGTCTGCAGCCCGATCACTCGGCCTTTATCGTATCCGAGTGCAACCCGCGTCTGATCGCCGCGGTAGAGGCAAACGTCAAAAACCTCCCCGACCTCACGGGCCACGTTCACATGATGACGCACTCGGGCATCAGCCGCGTTTCCCGTTGAGTTTGTCTATCAGCAAAAAATATCCCCCACCCGCAAGCGGGTGGGGGATATTTTTTGCTGTGCAGGATTACTCAGCGTCAGCCTTGTCAGCCTTGGTTGCCTTAGCGTCCTCAGCGGTGGGAGCGACGTAGTCGATCATCTTGATGACAGCGATCTCAGCGCCATCGCCTCTGCGGGTACCCATCTTGAAGATCTGGGTGTAGCCGCCGTTGCGGTCAGCGTACAGAGTAGCGTACTCCGTGAACACTTTGGTCACGACGCTCTCCTTGGTGATGTAAGCCAGAGCAGCGCGGCGGGATGCCAGCGTGTTCTTCTTACCCAGGGTAATCATTTTCTCTGCGATGGAACGGACTTCCTTAGCTCTCGTAACCGTGGTCACGATCTGACCGTTCTCAAGCAGCAGGGTAACCATACCGCGGAGCATTGCTCTTCTCTGGTCGGTAGGTCTACCGAGTTTTCTGGTTCCGGGCATTTTCATTGCCTCCTTCTGCTGTTCTTATTACTTATTTGGGATTGGATTCCCCTACGTATCGGGGAAAACGATATTACTCCTCGTCCTTCTTCAGATCAAGGCCGAGCGAGTGCAGCTTCTGGATCACTTCCTCCAGCGACTTCTTACCGAGGTTACGAACCTTGATCATGTCCTCCTCGGTCTGGTTAGTCAAATCCTCGACCGTGTTGATGCCTGCACGCTTCAAGCAGTTGAAGCTACGAACAGACATGTCAAGCTCCTCAATGGTCATCTCAAGAACCTTTTCCTTCTTGGTCTCTTCTCTTTCGATGAGAATTTCAGTTCTGCTTGCCTCCTCAGAGAGCTCGACAAACAGATTGAGATGCTCGTTGAGAATCTTGGC
>CAJGEA010000162.1 GCA_904502015.1 uncultured Clostridia bacterium
AGGGTGTAGGGGCGTTCTTTGAACGCCCGCGGGCGCACACAGTGCGCCCCTACCATGGGTTGTTATAAACCGTTCGATAAATCCAAATTTGAATGCACCGCCCGCAGGGAATCCCATCGGGTGAGATGGCTGGGTTTATGCTACCCATCCCCGATTCAAAGCCCCGCCGCAGGCGGTCCAAAAAGAAATAACGCTCCTCTATGTCGTAGGGGCGATCTGTGATCGCCCGCGGGCGCACACAGTGCGCCCCTACCATGGGTTGTTATAAACCGTTCGATAAATCCAAATTTGAATGTGCCGCCCGCAGGGAATCCCATCGGGTGAAATGGATAGGTTTATGCTACCCATCCCCGAGCCAAAGCCCCGGCGCAGGCGATCCAAATTTGAGCCCCTCCCATGCCTTTCCACTCATTCACAAAAATTTTACAAATATAAAAAATCCCTCTCCGCCTACACTTTTTTCCCTTGTGGAAAAATGGGCATTGCAAAATTGCTTATAGTATGTTATAATAATATATAATATATTTATCGCGCGCGCGTGAGGGCACTCCTAACGGCATCGCGGACGGCACCACACGGGTATGTCGCACCACAGGTACGGTATCTCCGTTTGGCGCAGCGTCCCCTTGCAATGGCGCGCTTTGAATTCCCTCACGAAATTCCTCGCACTTACCCTTTCGTATATGCCAAATTTCAAAAGAAAGGAATTTTCCATGGCTTACCTTGACGACATGAATCAGGTCTGGGACATGGTTCGCGCCGACCTCCGCGAGGAGTACGGCATTACCGTGTCCGACTTGTGGTTCGGCGGTCTGAAGGTAGTGGATTTTTCGGGATCCACCCTGACTTTGCAGGCCGAATCGCAGTTCAAGATCCGCGTCCTTACGAGCAAGTACAAAGAGTCCCTTGAGGGCCACCTGTCCCAGATGCTGGGATTTGACGTTACGATTTCCTTTGTCAGCGCCGAAGAGCCCGAGCCCACGGTGGCCGAGCACTTTGCCCGCTCCCGCGCGAAGGAATCCTCCCCCTCCGCCGCCGCGTGGCAGGAGCCCGATACCACCACCTCCCCCATCGGCTCTACCATCCCCCCCTTCAATTTCGAGTACACCTTTGACAATTTCATTGTCGGCTCCACCAACAAGTTCGCCCACGCCGCCTGCCTGGCGGTGGCCGAGCAGCCCGCCAAAACCTGGAACCCCCTGTTCATCTACGGCCCCTCGGGACTGGGCAAAACTCACCTTCTCTACGCCATCACCAACGAGCTGAAAAAGAAGATGCAGGATGTGCGCGTGATCTACATCAAGGGAGAGGACTTCACCAACCAGATGATCGACTCCCTTTCCCGTCAAGCCATGAGCGAATTCCGCGATAAGTACCGTTCCTGCGACGTGCTGCTCATCGACGATATTCAGTTCATCGCGGGCAAGACCTCCACGCAGGAGGAATTCTTCCATACCTTCAACGCCCTGCACGAGGCAGGTAAACAGATCATTCTGACCTCCGACCGTCCTCCCCGTGAAATGAAAACGCTGGAGGATCGGCTGAGAAACCGCTTTGAGTGGGGACTCACCGCCGACATTCAGCCGCCCGATCTGGAGCTTCGCACCGCCATCATCAAAAAGAAGGCGGAGCAGGTCAACATTTCCATCCCCGACGACGTGCTGAACTTCCTCGCCGAGAATCTGCGCTCCAACATCCGCCAGATCGAGGGCGCCATCAAGAAGCTGGGCGCCAAGAGCTTCGTGACGGGCGAGCCCATCACCATGGATCTGGCGCGAAGCTGCATTTCCGATCTGTTGGACGACGTAGAGCCCATCGGCGTTACGGTGGACAAGGTGTTTGCCGCCGTTTTCAAAAAATACGGCGTTAAGCAGGAGGAAATCAAGAGCACCAAGCGCAACAAGGAAATCGCGCAGGCACGCCACGCGGCGGTCTACATCCTCCGCACCGTGACCGATATGTCCCTGCCCAACATCGGCAAGATCTTCAACCGCGACCACACCACCGTGCTGTCCTCCATTGAAAACGTGGAGAAGCACATGGCGCAATCCCCCGTCTTCCGCGCCGAGATCGAGGAGCTGATCAAGGAGATCAAGGGAATCTGAAGGGACGGCTATACAGGGGCGTTGCCCCTGCACCCCACCAGAACCTTTTAAAAATTTTTTCATATTTTTAAGAGGATTTTCCACCTTTTTTACACAGAAAAAAATCATATTCTCCACACCCCTGTGGAGTGACTTTCCACTTTTCCACAGGATGTGGATAACTATGTGGGAAACCGATTCGGCACACACTCTTCCCTTTACTTGTCCTGCTGTTTTGATTGTGTATAATTTTTCCGTGCCTTGTGGATTCTGCTCCCCTTTTCAAAATTTTCCACATAATAATCCACATTCCGACACCCGCTCTCCCCGTCAAGTGACGAATTTTTCCACGGTTGAAAAATCCACAGCGACGGATTTTTCCCCGTTTTGTCGCCCTCTATCCGTCTTTTTTCGATAAAAATACTCCCTTCGGTCGGTTTTCCAATATTTTCCCACCGGAATTCCTATGGTTTCCAACAGAAATCCGCATTGGGTGAAACCGAAAAAAAACCGCCCGATAAAACAAATTCCGTTTTCCACATTTTCCACGGCCTATACTGTTATTACGTCTGGTTATGTTTGTTATCTTGGGTTACGTTCGTTCTCTTGATCGCGCGTGCGCGAGCCTTTCGGACAGGCGCGGCGTATAGGCAGCCTTAGCATCTTTCAAATTTGGATTTATCGGGGAGGCGAGGAGAACGACTATGGGGGAACTTCTTGAAAGAAGTTCCCCCACACCCCCTCAAGAACCTTCAAAAAATATTGCCAAGAGATATTGTCAAATATATCTTTTTCAAGTTTTTTGAAGTCCAGAAACTTTTTTTCAAAAAAAGTTTCTGGTGGGGTGCAGGGGTGAAACCCCTGCGAGACAAACCCCAATTTAAAAGTCATATAAACCAAGCACATACCCGTCACACACTCTGCATATTTTTCTATTATACCAATATACCTAAATCTGATATAAGGAGCACCCCATGAAGATCGTTTTCCGCAAAACCGTCATCTGTGCCGCCGTCGTTCCTCTGATGAGCGGCGTTTCCAACAAGAATACCCTGGAGGCTACCGAGGGCATTCTGATCGAGGCCAGCCTGCCCTCCACCTGCGTGCTAACCACCTACGATATCCAGAAGGGTGTGCGTCTGACCGTTGAGGCTGACGTCATTGAGGCGGGCTCGACCATTCTGTCCGCATCGAAATTTTCCCAGATCGTGCGCGTTATGGACGGCGGCGACATTACCTTGACCGTGGACGATCGCAACGTCGCCACCATCGTCAGCGGCCGCTCCTCCCATACCATGAGCGCCATGGACGCCAAGAATTTCCCCGAGATCCCCCGCCTGACCTCCCAGAACGGTTTTGTGGCCGGTCAGAGCGTGCTGCGCGGCATTATGTCCAAGTCCATGTACGCGATGGGTATCAACGACCAGCGCCCCGTGCTCAACGGTATGTATTTCACGGTGGAGGGCGGCAAGCTGACCGTGGTGTCCTGCGACTCCTTCAAGATGGCGGTTTGCTCCATCAACGCCGAGCTGTCGGATCTCGCCGCCGAGGGGCAGGCTCCCGACTCGAAGTTCATCCTGCCCAATAAGTCGGTAAACGAGCTGTATAAGCTGCTCAGCGACAAGGACGAGGAAGCCACCGTGACCATCTACATCGGTAAGAGAAACATCATCTTCGTGATGGGGGATATCACCTTCTTCTCAAACCTGATTGACGGTGAGTACGTGGCGTACAACCGCATCATCATCCGCACCCATCGCATCGCCGTGGAGTGCGACCGCGACCGCCTCATCTCGGCGCTGGAGCATGCCGCGCTGATTACCGAGGAGAAGATCGCGGGCAGCGTGCGTTCTCACGTTAAGCTGGAGATCTCCGAGGGTACGCTCAAGATCACCGCGACCTCGGGTATGGGCAGCGCCTACGACGAGGTGCCCGTCATCCACGAGGGCGACGATCTCGTGATCGCCTTCAATAACCGCTACCTCATCGACTCCCTCCGCGCCTGCGACGCCGACCGTATCAAGATCTCCATGTCCTCGGCACTCAGCAGCATCAATATCGAGCCCGCCGACGACGATACCACCTCCGAAGACCTCTTCTACCTCCTGCCCGTGAGAATGAAGGAGTAAGGAGCGGTACTTTTGGGGCGTTGCCCCAAACCCCACCAAAACTTTCTTGAAAGAAAGTTTTGGATTCAAAGAACTTTAATAAAAAATATAATAAACCTTCCCAAAAAGGCAGATTAAGATTTTCTGCCCGCTATAGAACCTCTACCCATAGCACGGTATCTCTGCGCGACCGAGTTGGTCGGCAGCCGCCGACAACTCGGCACTACGGATACAGGTTTGTAAAGGGCGCGATTAACGCGGCTGTGCCGCGTGCGCCACCA
>CAJGEA010000163.1 GCA_904502015.1 uncultured Clostridia bacterium
AGCCGTACACGTTGAAGTGCTCGCCCATATCCTGACGGAATTGCTCGGTACGCTCATGAACCATTGCCTTGAGGGGTACGAGAACGATGGCGGAGCGCTGATTCGGACGTACGGTGTCCAGAATATTGAGCTCGGAGAGCAGAGTTTTTCCCGCCGAGGTCGCGCCCTGCACCATCAGATGACGGACATCCGCCCCCTCATCCTGATCCTGAAAGAAACGAGGGTCGGAGATGGCCTTTCGCTGGAAAGCGGTGAGCGAAAGTTCACATCCCGTAGGAAGACGGCGGCTGAGTCGCTCCTCGATTTTCTGCATAACCGAGACGCGGGTGTTGTCCCATCCTCGCTGCATGACAATTCTGTTGAATGCTTCAATCATATAAAACTCCTTTGGATCAATGTGAATAGCGTTCAAATGCGTTGCCGAGTGTTTCACGGAAGAAGTCTGTGATCAGCGGGCCCATGTCGTTTACGTCCTTGCGGTACTGTATGTACTGGGAGCGCAGGTTGTTGCGTGCCTCTGCCTGGCTTTCGTCGATCACGGGTGGGTTGCGGAAGAATTTGTACCGAACGCCGATGCGGCGAAGCTTACGGGCGGATTCGGGCTGCACATGCTCCAAGGACAGCTCCGCTTCCAGCTTGGCGGCAATGGAGTTGCCAAGGGAGGCTCTTTTGTTCAGATAGCGGAGGAGCTCGGAGGATATGCCAATGTTGATGCCGTACTGGATGGAAGCGATCAGCTGTTGCGTCGCCTCGATCTTGTTTTGAACCTCGCAGAAAAAGTCGTCTATGGTGATATGGTACTTTTCATAGGAGCTCTGGCGTTCATTCCAAAGCTGCTCCATGCGGGCGGGCAGTACCTCTCGGGTGATTTCCAGCAGATAGGAGATCTGCTCGGCCAGCTTACTCAGCAGGGCGTAGTGAACGCCGAATTCGCGGTAGAGCATTTTGGAAGACTCCCCCTCGCTCCATGCGAGCAGGGCGGCGAGGACGAACAGGATACGCTCGTCGCGGCACTCATCCAGCCAGCCAAGGTTAACATTGGCCGATGCGGCAACGCTGCGGATGTAGTCTCGTGTTTCGTTGGTATTGCAACGGGTTTCGGACGCGCTGAAGATGCTGTTCAGACCGGCTGTGGCGTGATTGGTTTGCAGAATGCGGTACAGGAAGGTAGACTTGTCGAACTCCAGAAACACGCCTCCGACGAATTCCTCGATGGCGGAAAGGAGAGTTTCGTAGTCCTCACTGCCGATGATGTAGCCGCGCAAGCGTACACCGAGGGAGGTAGGGCGGTAGAGCGGCTCGTCGGAGGTTACGGCGCCTCTGCCGAGGGCGGTCGGACGGAAGGTGTTGACCAGGCCGTGCCTTTTGAGGTACTGCATGGCGCGGCGAACCGTTCCGACGATTTGACCGGGGGAGATGGAGCCGTCCTGCGGAAGCCGGCATACGATGTCGGCCAACTCGCTGACCGAGAGCCCGCGCTCGCTGTCGGTGGGTAGCAGGTTGAGCAGGAAAAAGGGCATACGGCGGTCGGTGTCGGTGTGGAAAAGACTGTAGAGGCGTTCGGTCGTTTCGCCGTCGGCCAGCATATTCTCCCAGATGGCGCGCTGCTTCTCGTTGACCAGATTATACACGTAGCCCGCTACGTCGGCGGCGTCGGTGTTACGGCGCAGGCGGCCGGTACGCCCGACGTAATTGCGGTGCTCGTTGAGGGTAAGGGGGCGTACCTCTATGCCCTCCTGCTTTTGCAGGTTGGCGACCACCACCACGTCCACCGTGCTGTTCACGCCGAATGCCAGCGTTTCGGTACTGCAAACGATGCGCATCTCACGGTTTTCCAGCAGCTTGTCCTCGACGTAGGAGCGCAGCTCGTTGGGGAGGGCCGCACTGTGAAAGGCCACGCCGCTGGCAAAGGCGCGGTAGAACTCCAGATCCACATCCGAGCTGCCGTCCTCCAAAATGCCGTATACGTCCTCACCCTCCAGCCCGCAGGCCGAGAGGATCTGTGCCTTGCAGTCCTCGGCAGGGGGCGCGGGGGGGAGCAGATCTGAAAGCTGGTGGTACAGGTATCGGCATGTGCTGCGTACGTCCTCGCGGTTGTTGATGAATATGAGGATCTGGTGTCCCTTTTGCAAATGCTCGCGACAGATTTTGAGCAGAATATGCTTGAATACGTTGGGATTTCGGTCGGGCACAATCTCAATCGGGGAGGTACACGGACTGCCTGTGAGGGGGCAGGCAAGGGTCAGATCATGGCGGGAGGGGGTGGTGGCCGCACACTTCTTTTCCATGGCGATACATCTGACCTCGGGGGTGCCGAATTTTTGAATGAGGTTATCGTACTGGCGCTGCGATATGACTCGTGCCGTGCGCAGGCAATCGGATTGGCCGATGATTTCTGAAATTCCGGAATGGGTGTAGATGGCGGTTGTGGTATTCAGGCGGACGGGACGCCCCTCGGCCCGCACGGCGTGGAAGTGATAGTGGTCTATGTAGGCGCTCCAATCAAAGAAGGGGGTTGCGAGCGCCACGGTTCTGGGGCGGCCGACCAGATTCCGTTGATTTTGGGCCCATGCGATGATGAAATCCAGCCGGATGCCGCGGTCGGGGTTGTTGATAAGGCCGATCTCATCCAGCACCAGGTAGTCGTACAGCGAGAGGAAGGAGGAATCCTTGGCGGCGTAGCGATACACCTTCTCGCAAATGACCACGGCAACGTCCACGTTGCCTGCCTGGATGGCCGCGTCATCCTGACGGAATTCGCCCGTGGACTGAGTGATCGTCATATTCTTGTCACGGAAGAATCGACGTATCTCCTTGGTTTTCTGGGCTGCGAGTGCGCGGTAGGGAACCACGAACAGCAGCTTGGGACGTGCCATTCCACGGCGCTCGGCGTCCTCAACGGCGGAGGCATAGAGAAGAAGGGGGATGAGGGTCTTGCCTGTGGAGGTTTCACCCATGACGAAGAGATCCCGTTGCTCGTCATGTGTCTCGGGCGCTTCAAACGCGCGTTGCTGCAGTTCGGTGAAGGAGGTGTAGCCGTGTGCCTGTGCCAGGGCCAGCATGGAGGTGTAGTCGGTCATGGTGTTCTCCTTTTTTTCAATGAAATTGAGCGATCCTCGTTCTCGTCGCCGAAGCCGTGTGTGACATATACGAATATTATATCACATAAGCCACATTTTTTCAACACGAATCGCGCGATTCTGTGCTTTTTTCTGTATGCAGAGAACAGAAAAGCTCTTATATAAGGGTTAACGCGAAAAACCGCACTTTTTCGCAAGTCGGCGCAGATTTTTTTGAAAAGGATGAAAAAAGGGAGTCCCTGCGTGTGACGCAGGGACTCTCCCGATTTATTCCGCCTTCCCTTCGGTAAAGGTGATGGCGTTTTTCACGTCGCGGCATTCCTCACCGATGTGGCCGCCGAGATGGTCTACGATGTAGATTTCCAACAACTCTACGTCCAGCATACCGTCATTTTGCAGGATGGGTACGTCCTTGAACATGGACATGCCGCCGCCCTGCTCCAGAATCAGGTAATTGTGGGAGGCAAAGGTGTAGGTCTTGTTGGCTTCCAGTGGGAGATATTCGCCGCTTGCACTATCCAGCACGCGGACGCCCGAGACGCGGTACGCACCGCCCATGCCCGTGAACACACCGTTCTCATCCATTTGCACCGAGGTGGGGATGGAGGTATTCACCGAGAAGGTCACGCCCGAGACGTGCGGGAAGGAGCCGTCCTCCTCGGGGTAGTTGGCGAGGGCCATTTCCAGCATATCAAGGAGCGCCTGCCCCGTGATCTCGCAGACTACGACTTGATTGTTGAAGGGGTACACGCTGAGGATGTCGTTGAAGGTCAAATCCCCCGCCGCAATGGCATCGCGGAGGCCGCCGCCGTTGACGGCGTCGTTGACGTTTGTGATGATTTCGACGATCTTGTTCATGTTGCCTCCAAAGAAAAATGTTGCTTATAAAACAAAAAAAGCGGGTCGCCAAACGCAACCCGCAAAAAAAACAGTAAGCAACCGCAAAAAGCAGAAAAGCTTTGTCCTTTTGCCTGAGAGTTTGGCGCGGAATGCGCTTGCACCTTCGGCCCCCGATGACGGGTGTCTCCAAAGCTCCGTCCGCATTCGGTCTTCGTCCATAGGGACACCTGAGAGCGTTACTCCTTCGGCTGCGTGACCGCGATTTCCCGAATGCATCACACGGAATATGAATTATATCACACTAATGTACCACATTTTCCGCTTTTTTTCAATAGGTTTTTTAATTTTATCGAATTTAATCTGATTTTAGAGAAAATAATTTGCATAAAGCCCCAATGGGCGGTGTTCTTCAAATTTGGATTTATCGGGGAGGCGAGGAGAACGACTGTGGGGGAACTTCTTGAAAGAAGTTCCCCCACACCCCCTCAAGAACCTTCAAAAAATATTGCCAAAAGATATTGTCAAATATGTCTTTTTCAAG
>CAJGEA010000164.1 GCA_904502015.1 uncultured Clostridia bacterium
GAAAACCTACGGTTTTCCTTAAGTATCCTTTCCCTTGATGGTGCGCGCCGTGGCTTCGCCACGTTGATTGCGCTCCCTGCGAACCTACACCCACAGTGCCGAGTTGTCGTCAAGCGTGACGACCAACTCGGTCGCGCACGGCGAGAGCGGGTAGGGGAGGGGCTTGCTCCTCCCGTAACTGGTCACGCAGAGATGCCGTGCGGAGGGAAGGGGTTCTACAGAGGGTAGAAAATCTAAATGTAACTATTCAGCGGTGTTCAATCGAACGGTTTATAATAACCCATGGTAGGGGCGCACTGTGTGCGCCCGCGGGCGATCACAGATCGCCCCTACAATCGAAATTTCAAATATCCCGATAAACCCCAATTTGACATACAGCTGAATAGTTACATCTAAATTTGTCTTTTTTAGACAGGCTATTCTATCTTTTTTAAGGTTTTTGGAAGTCTTGAAACCTTTTTTTAAAAAGGTTTCAAGTGGGGTGTGGGGTGAAACCCCACAAATACCGCTCCTACTCCTCCCTATGGATCAGCTTTACGAGGCCGTAGACGAGGGGGGAAAAGAGGACGGTGAGGAACAGGGGAGGAAAGAGGGAATGCAGTGCCCACGCGGGGGGCGGGAGGGAACGTGTATCCGCCGCCGCGAGGAGGTATTTATACCCCGCCTCGATCAAAGCGCCAAAGAGGGAAAAGACGAGAAACGAGGGGAGGTTGTGCGCCAACCGCCGCCGTCCGATCATCCCCGCCGTCCACCCACATAGGAAGTAGAGCAGGGGCAGGAGCATGACGTCGCGGCTTCCAACCGCGTCGCACAGCCAGCCAACCGCCAGACCGCACACCGAGCCCTCCTGCTCACCCATCCGAAATCCCACCGCCAGCACCAGCAGAAGCGCCAGCGAGGGCGCGGCAGGCCCACACCAGGAAAAGGGCAGGGGAAAGCGGGCGAGAACGGTGGTTTGCAGGGCGATCAGCGCGCACGCCGAGATCGCCAGCAGCAGCACAAGGCGGATCTGATCCGACAGGAACCGCCGCCGTCGGCCGGACGGTACAAAGCGCAGTGCGTTCATGAGACATCCTCCGCGGCACCAAAGCCGTCCACGTAGTGGTAAAACGAGGTCAGGATCATCACGTCGGTCAGATTCTTCATATCCACGAAGGGCTGCACCGTCGCCTCGGTGGTACGGCTGTACGCGTTAGCGTTGACCGCCACCACCCGCCCAACGGGAATGCCGTAGGGATACACGCTCCCGCGACCGCTGGTAACCACGATATCACCCTCCGCCACGTCGGCTTCCTCGGGCAGATAACGGAGCCGCGCTTGCCCATCGTGGATGAGGGCATGGTCGCCCTCGCAAAGTCCGTTCTGCGCCGCGCGAGTGGTGACAGAGGCCACCGACACCGAGGTGTCCAGCAGGGTGCGGATGCGGGCGTGATTGATCTCGGCCTCCACCACCACACCCAAAAGCCCTTGAGGAGTGACTACGGGCATACCTTCCTTCACGCCGTGGAGCGTGCCGCGGTTGACCGTGATCTCGGTGAGGTACTCGCCCCCGCCGCTCTCGCTTTGCGCGGTGGTAAAGGCAATGACGGTGGCGGCGCACAGGCCGTAATCCTCGTGATTTTCCTTGAGAGAAAGATAATGGTAAAGCCACGCGCTCTCGTCGCGGGTGATCTCGGCATCCAAAAGTTCGCCCCTGACCGATTCCAGCTCGGCGCGCAGGGATTCGTTCTCGTCCCGAAGCTCGTCCATATCGGCGAAGTACGCGCCAAATCCGTGGATGGCGTCCACCGTGCGGGTGGCGATCCACTGGAAGGGGTAGACGATGGTAGCGCCCACCGTGCCGAGGAGGGAGCCCCAGCCCATGATGGCGAACACGCCGGTGAACAGCGCGACCGCAAGGGAGAGGGAGAGGCAGGCTATGAAAAATTTACTTTTTATGAGGCCGACCTCCCTTCAAGCTTTTTTGGTGGTTGGGTGTTCTTCAAATTGGGGTTTATCTGGGAGAACGCCGGGGGAACTTCTTGCAAGAAGTTCCCCCGAACCCCCTCAAGAAACTTTAAAAATTATATTGGTAAAACCATTGTGAAATATATTTTTTAAGTTTTTTGAAGTCCAGAAACTTTTTTACAAAAAAGTTTCTGGTGGGGTGCAGGGGTGAAACCCCTGCGTGCCCGCTCCCCGACAAATCCAAATTTGAAAATCGGATAGATCGTTATGATCGGCGATTGGATTGGTCATTTTGGACAAATATGCATAATCGCGGGATTTTTTCACGTCCCGATGAATGTCGCACCAAATGTCGCGGTGTTTTCCATTTTTTAGGCGGTTTTTAAAAATAAATTTTGGCTCTTTTTACACAATTTTGGGTTTTCCACAGCTCGTCCACACCCCGCGTCCGCCGTTTTCCGACGCATTTCGGGCGGGATTCTGTGGGAAAAACCCACAGCGGCGGCATATTTCCACAAGGTTTTCAACAAGCTGTGGAAAACCTGCGGTGCAGAGATGCCGTCGGAAGTAAGTCTGGAGCCACGCGGTTTTGCTTCGATTTTTATTTTAAGGGCGACATAGGGGCGACACAATGACATCAGGACGACATTTATTGTGTAAATAATATAGATTCTATGCGATTTCGTTGTTTTAATTCTACAAAATGCGGGGTTGGTGATTGTTTTCCACAGGCTGTGAAAAAGTATGTGGAAAAGTGGGGGAAGTGAATTTATACAGGAACTTCAGAGGGGGTTATATAGGACGGAAACCCAAATTTACCTTTTTTTAGGTTTTTGGGCTTCTCAAACCCTTTTTGCAAAAAGGGTTTGAGTGGGGTACAGGGGTGAAACCCCTGCAAACACGCTCCCTTAAATATCCAGATTCTCGGCAAACTTGGCGTTTTCCTCGATAAAGACGCGGCGGGGCTCGACCTTATCGCCCATGAGCAGGGAGAACATGGCATCGCAGGCGATGGCATCCTCCACCGTAACGCGCAGGAGGGTACGGGTGGCGGGATCCATGGTGGTCTCCCAGAGCTGATCGGCGTTCATCTCACCAAGACCCTTGTAGCGGCTGGCCTCGATGTTGGTGCCGCCCATCTCGGCGATGATGGCGTCACGCTCCTCGTCCGAGAAGGCGTAGCGCGCGTCCTTATTGTTCTTGCTGTTTTTCTTGGTAATCTTATAAAGCGGGGGATTGGCGAAATACACGTGCCCCTCGTCAATGAGCTGGCGCATGTGGCGGAACAGGAAGGTCAGGATCAGGATACGGATGTGAGAACCGTCCACGTCGGCATCCGCCATAATGATGATCTTGCCGTAGCGGAGCTTGGCAATGTCAAATTCCTCACCGATGCCGCAGCCGATGGCCTGAATGATGGGCAGCAGCGAGGGGTTGCCGTAGACCTTGTCCAGACGGGTCTTTTCGACGTTCAGTACCTTACCGCGCAGGGGCAGGATCGCCTGGAAACGGGAATTTCTGCCCTGCTTGGCAGAGCCTCCTGCCGAGTCACCCTCCACCAGATACAGCTCGGTCAGCTCGGCACTGCGCTCCTGGCAGTCGGCCAGCTTACCGGGCAGGGACGAGCCCTCGGACAGCGCGGTGCGTCTCGTCGCCTCACGCGCCTTTCGAGCCGCCTCACGGGCGCGGGATGCCGCCAGCGCCTTGTCAATGATGGCTCGTCCCACCATGGGATTTTCCTCAAAGAACTCGGCGAGCTTGGCGGTCACGGTGGACTCCACCAGGGTACGAATCTCGGAGTTACCCAGCTTGGCCTTGGTCTGGCTCTCAAACTGGGCGTTTTCCAGCTTGACCGACACAATGGCGCACAGACCCTCGCGCACGTCCTCACCCGACAGATTCTTATCGCTATCCTTGAGGATGCCCGCCTTCTTGGCGTAGTCGTTGATGGCGCGGGTCAGACCGGCGCGGAATCCCGTCTCGTGCATACCGCCCTCAATGGTGTTCATGTTGTTGGCAAAGGTCTGCACCACCTCGTCGTAGCTGTCGTTGTACTGCATGGCGATCTCGGCAATGCTGGTGCCTCGCTCGCCCTTCATGTAGATGACCTTTTCGTGGACGGGGGTGGCGTGCTTGTTGTTCGTCAGGAAGGTCACGAAGCTGCGGATACCGCCCTCAAAGCAGAGGTCGTCCTCCTTCATATTGCCCTCCTCGTCGCGCACGCGGGCATCACGCAGGACGATGCGGACGCCTGCGTTGAGGAAGGATTGCTCACGCATACGGCTGAGCAGGATGTTGTAATCAAACACCGTCTCCTCAAAGATGGTGGGATCGGGCTTAAACGTCACCTTGACACCGTGCGGACGGTCGGGCGACTCACCCTCACACTTGAACGCACGCGCCACGTGACCGCGCTCGAATCGCTCGGTGTAGTGGAGTCCGTCCACCGC
>CAJGEA010000165.1 GCA_904502015.1 uncultured Clostridia bacterium
CCTCGGGGGCCTTGGTGGTTTCCTCAGGCTTCTTGGTAGTTTCCTCGGGAGTCTTGGTGGTTTCCTCAGGCTTCTTGGTAGTTTCCTCGGGAGCCTTTGTGGTCTCATCCGTAGGAGCAGTGGTATTGTCCTCCGGCTCATTTGTATCGTCCTCGGGTTCGTCAACGGTATCCTCGGGCTCGTCAACGCTTTCACTGGGGGCGTCGGGCACAGCGGGCTCGTCGGGCGCGGACGTGTCGGTGGTGTCCGTAGCATCCGTAGAGTCCGTGGTGTCAGTGGTGTCCGCGGCGTCAGCGGTCGTGTCCGAAGACGTGTCCGAGGACGTGTCCGAGGAAGTGTCGGCGGGTGTGGTGGCGGACTCGTCGGAATCGGTCACGGGCTGAGTCACCGAAATTGTGGGGGTTTCGGTGCTGTCCGACGGTTTTTTGTCTGCGTCACACGCGAGCATGGGCAGGCACATGGCACCCGCTAAAAGCAGGGCGATAAGCTTTTTCATGGTACAAACCCTTTCCTGGCAAAAATTACCCCATTATTATATCACATAGACGGCAAACTGTCAATCGGTCGCGCTGTTTTTTGTCACATTGCACAATTTCATCCGTCCCACTCCCTTTGACACCGCAGGTAACCCGTACACGAAAATCCCCCGCCTCCTTTGGGAGGCGGGGGATACGTTATGGCCGAAGAGCGCTTACCAGCGCGCGTTCTTCAGCGCGTTATTAAAGTTGGAATGCTCCTGCGAGGTGGCGTCCTTCCACGCGCCGCTCACGGGATCATACAGGTAGTTGTAGCTGAAGACCGAAACACCCACGCACTTGTTCAGCGTCGTCGTGTAGGTAACCGAGCGCGCGAGAATGTCGTGGTAGTTCAGCCACTCGGTCTTGCCGTTCGCGCCGGCATACTTGTCTTCCGTGCCTACCTTATGGAAGGTTACACCGATGATCAGCTTGACGTACTTGGTCGTAATACCGTTCTGCCATCTCTGGCATCCCTGGTCAAATGCCCATGTGGCGTGATTGAAGCCGAAGTAGATCTGAGGGCAGATGTAGTCAATGTAGCCGGGGGTAGAGCACCAGGTGTTGACGTCAGCGCAATGGGTATTCTGCACCGTGTCGCGGTTGCCCGCAGGGCTGATGCCGAAGATGGCGGTGGAATCCGCCTTCTTGATGTAGCCGTACAGCTCCGATACCAGCTTGTTGAGGCAATCGCGGCGGAAGTTCGCAACGCCCACCACGCCGTGCGTGCGGCAGTAATCCTTATATGCGGCAAGGTCAAAGGACGTATTATCAGGGCCTACGGGGTAGAAGTAGTCGTCCATGTGAACGCCCTCTACGTCATACTTCTCAACGATCTCAACGGCACCGTTAACGATCAGAGCGCGCACCTCCTCGTAGGCGGGGTTGAGGTACCACATGCCGTTGACCTGCACGACATACTTACCGCGCTTCGTGGAATCGTTGTACCACTTCTTGATGGGATAATTGGCGCCGACCGACTGCATCTCGGAATCGGACATACCGCGCATGGGGTTGATCCACGCGTGAACGGCCAGGCCCTTCTGGTGGGCGACCTGCACGATGATGGCAAAGGGATCGTAGCTGAAATTCTTGCCGTAGCTTCCCACGGCATACTTACTGGCAGGGTAGTACTTGGAGGGGTACATACTGTCGGCATTGGGACGAACCTGTACGATCACGGTGTTGTAGCCGTCGTTGACGACGTTGGTGAGCATCTGGTTCAGGAGGTTTCGGAATTCGGCCTCGGAACGCTGGTTGCCGTTCTTCTTATAAATACCCTCGAGATCGAACTGCGAGAGCCAGATGGCCTTCCAGTTGTTGATCTGAGCAGGCTGAGAGGGCACGTAGGGGAGAGTCAGGTTGCCGGGCATGGTAATCTCCATATCGAAATCAGGTTCTACAGGAACATCGACGTTAACATTCGCGTTCGTGAAGCGGATGGAAGAAATGGCAATACCGTTTCCGTCCTTCATGTCAAAGGCCAGATAGACCGAGCCGCGGTGGGTGACCTTGGACAGATCAATGATGACGGTACGCTCGTCATCCGCCCACGCGCCCATAGCGTCAGACAGGGTGGCGGAGGCAAGGATGTTTGCCGAAATGGGGCTGTTGTTACCGTCGGCAACAGCGCCCGTAGAGGTCAGGCAGAGGCGGGAGCCCACCGAGCCCAGCATAGCAGAGCCGTCCGAGCCGTAGGTGATCACTACCTTGTTGTAGCGGGAAAGATCCAGACTGCCCAGCTTGATGCTGTTACCGAAGTTGGCGAGGGGGATAACCTTGTTTGCAAAGCCGGTTCCCTCCCAAAAGATGGCGGAGGCGTGGCCGGATACGTCAAAGTAATAGTCAGCAGGCGTGTTCTCAACGGGCTCGTCGGAGGGCTGAGTCTCAGCCGGCTTGGTCTCGACGGGCTGATCCGCCTGACCATTGGGCGTGAACAGGATAGCCGAAATGGCGATTTCGGTGCTCATGGGGTTATGTACGGCGACCCACACGTCACCCGCGTAGGTGACCTTGGAGAGGTCGATCTCCACCCATCTGGCTCCGCCTGCCCAGCCGTCAGCGCTGAAGGTCATGCTGCCGTGGGCAATGTCGCCGCTGAAATTATCGTCGTTCGCCTGTCCGTAGGAGGTTGCCTCGCTCTTCAGACCGATGGCCAGAGAGGAAGCGGAGGCAAAGGCGCTCTTGGTGCCGTCTCCGCCGTCACAGCCGTACTGGATGCGAACCTTGGAATAGTTGGCGAGGTTGATGTGACCCAAAGAAATGGGCACGCCGTAGCCCAGCACGACGACGGGGGCGTTGTAGCCCGCCTCGGGCCAACTGCCTCTGTATCCATAGCTGGAGGAAAGGGAGGCCATATTCACCGTACCCGACGCGGGAATGTTATCAGGCTTGGTGACCTCGGGAGCCTTGGTGGTCTCCTCGGGCTTCTTGGTGGTTTCTTCAGGCTTCTTGGTGGTTTCCTCGGGAGCCTTGGTGGTTTCATCCGCAGGGGCAGAGGTGTCATCCTCAGGCTCGGCGGCGGTCGTATCCTCGGGCTCGGGCAGGGTGGTTGCGTCCTCAGATGCGGTGGTTTCATCCTCGGACACGGTGATGTCTTCCTCGGGTGCGGAGGTATCCTCGGTGGCTGGCTGAGTCACCGCGACCGTGGGAGTCTCTGCGTCGTCCGACGGCTTTTTGCCTGCATCGCACGCGAGCATGGGCAGGCACATGGCGCCCGCTAAAAGCAGGGCGAGAAGCTTTTTCATAGTAAAAACCCTTTCTTAACAGAATTTACTACTAATTATAACATATGGGTGTCATTCTGTCAATCAGTCGCTCTGCTTTTTGTCAAACTGCACAAATTCGCCCGCCATATTTTGGTGCAGAAGCCCCGCCGTTTACCTTCCCCGAATCAGCTCCAGCAGCTTGAATCGCACCTTGTACTTCGTCTTTCCTGTTTCGGTGATGATACCGTACTGGTCTTTAGAGAGTCCTACCGAGATAAAGGCATTCTCGTCCGCCTCGCCGTCGCTCGCCGCCGAGAGGCAGAGGGGCGGGAACAGCACGCACCACCAGTTCTGCCCTGCCGCTTCCCCGATGCACACCCGCAGAGACACGTACTCCCCCGCGGGAAAGGCACAGCTCTCGTAAGTGCGGGTGGGGTATTTCTCCCGTCCGATCAGCACCGTCACCTCGTCCTCCCGCCCTGCGGCGGCGATGACGTCACGGGCCGCCGCCTCGATTTCGGCCATACCGCCCTCCAGCGCGGCTACGGCGTCGGATTGGCTCTCGCACCCCTCCACCAGCGGCGCGGTCACGGCAAGGATGGCATCCCGTACCTCCAGCTTGAGCGCCTGATCCTCGGCGCTGTCCGAGTTGGCCAGCACGTGCAGGCGCACCACGGTGTCGTAGATCTCCCCTTCTCCGTGGATGGGTAGGTAGCTCAGGGCGATCATGACCACCATCAGGATCACGATCGCCACGCAAAATCTGCTTGGCATAAGCATTTCCTCCATATGATTTTCTTGGATGCGGGCAGTATGCCCAACGACGGGGTCATCTATACATCCAAATACGAAAAAAATTGGCCGTTTTCAAATTTGGATTTATCGGTGCCTGCGGCACGGCTTTGGCTCGGGGCTGGTTGGCCACGCGCCTACCATCACACCCGACGGAATGGCTCTTCAAATTTGGATTTGGCGGGCTGTTTGACACCCGCCTTTTAACAGGTCATTCTGAGCGAGCCGCAAGGCGAGTCGAAGAATCACCATCCCTGAACGTGATCCTTCGACTTCGCCGCGTTGCGGCTCCGCTCAGGATGACCCCCTGAGAGAGGTGGTC
>CAJGEA010000166.1 GCA_904502015.1 uncultured Clostridia bacterium
CATCTCTTGGTGCAAACACCTTCCCAACTCGCGCGGTCTCTGCGCAACCGAGTTGGTCGACAGCTGTCGACAACTCGGCGGTATTGGTGCAGGTCACTTTGGGCGCAATCAACGCGGTGCATAAGCACCGCGTGCGCCACCATGAAAGGAAGTGGGTTCCCAAAGGGAGAAACCTTGGTTTCTTCCTTTGGCGGCGCCTCTTTTGGTACTTTTCTCCCGCTGGTGGGAGAAAAGTACGAAAGGAAAAGACTTTCAAATTCTAAACCTAACGCACCGATAAATTACAATTTGAATATTTCTTGCCTCCAAAGAAAATGCGGCGGATGTATTGCAAAAATGAAAATCATGTGGTATAATAAAATGAAATAGTATGTTGGGATGGTGTTTCTATGTGGTTGATTTTGGATCGCATTGAGGCGGATACCGTGATTTTGCAGGACGAGGACGAGGCTCTCTACACCCTGACGGTGCAGGAATATACCGCCATGACGGGCGAGGCGCCCGTGGAATCGCTCGCGCTGGACGCGCAGGTGGCCGACGGAACGATCCTCACCCTTACCCCCTCGCCTGAGGAAACCGAACGGCGATTGTCCGCGGCGCGGGAACGCCTGAAGCGTTTGGCGGCGCGTCCGAAAAAATGGCCGTAACTATAAAAATATAGGAGTTTTTGCAATGAACGCATTATTTGCAACCGGAGTCGGTCAATGGAACCTCGTGTCCTTCTTGATTGAAAAGCTGGGTATCGAGGGTAAGCCCGCGGCCGTCGCCGTGACCATTGGCGGCGTGCTGTTGTGCATGGTGATCCCCTACCTGCTGGGCAGCTTCAATTTCGGCCTGATCATCTCTCAAAGAAAGTATAACGATGACATCCGCACCCACGGAAGCGGGAACGCGGGTACCACCAATATGCTCCGTACATACGGCAAAAAGGCGGCCGTGCTCACCCTGCTCGGGGATATGATGAAGGCGTTTGTGGCCGTGGGGCTGGGCTACCTGATCCTCAATCTCAATTACCAGGGCGTCGATCCCGTGACCGAGGAAACGGTGTGGATCCGCGACGCGGCGGGCGCCGCCATTGCGGGCCTGTTCGTTATGCTGGGCCATATGTTCCCCTGCTTTTACAAATTCAAGGGCGGCAAGGGCGTGGCGACCTCGGCGATGGTCATTCTCATGATCAGCTGGCCCTCCTTCCTCATTCTGCTCTTTACGTTCGTGGTCATCGTGTTGGGCACGCGCTACGTGTCCCTCGGCTCGGTGATGTGCCTGGCCCTCTACCCCGTGATCCTTACTGCCTTCTCGGGCGGACAGAACGGCACGGCCTGCCTCACGGCGGTGCTGATGGCGGTGCTGGTCATCTACATGCATCGCGCCAACATCAAGCGGCTGTGGAACGGTCAGGAATCCAAGATCTCCCTTGGGAAAAAGAAGAAGACCGAATCCGAGCCCGCCGAGTAATTCTCCGAAACCAAAACCGAGAAAGGAGCCACCGGGATGCCCGTATTTGATGCATCTGATTTGCGTGCCGAAACCCCTGCCGCGTCTATGGCGGCTCTGATCCTTGCCTCGGCGCGCGCCGAAATTTGTGAAAAAGCGGTGTTTTCCAAGTGCCGTGACCGCGCTGTGACGCGATCGACGCTTTCCCTCCGTCGGGTGGGGGGCGCGTCCGTGCTTCAACTGGAAACTCTCCGCACCGCCGACGTGGCGGATACCACCGTCAACCGCCGCCGCCCCGTGCAGGCGTCCCACGAGAATCTGCCCGTGGAGGACGCGGCGACCGCCGACCGCCTGCTGGCGCTGGTTGGGGTGTACGATCAGGTCAACCTCCTGACCTCGGCGGGGAGCTGTGAGCTGCGCCGCTCCAAGGGCGGCAAGGAAACCCTCGTGGGCGCGACGCCCGTTCGCGCCGCGCTGGAGGGAAAAGGGGAGAATGCTCCCAAAAAGATCACCCTCACAGGCAACGATAAGGTCAAGCGCCGCATCCTCACGGGGGCTGAGCCCTTTTTGCGGGAGCTGGGCGTGAGCGACCAAAACGGACGCGTCCACGATAAAAAGCAGGCCAAATTCCGCCAGATTAACCGCTTCTTGGAGCTGATCCGCGATACCGAATCGGCCCTGCCTGCCGAGGGGACGCTGAACATCTGCGACCTCTGCTGCGGCAAGAGCTACCTGTCCTTTGCGGTGTACCACTATTTTACCGAGATCCGCCGCCGAGAGGTGCGCATGGTGGGCGTGGACATGAAGGCCGAGGTGATGGAGGATTGCAACGCCATTGCACGCAATCTCAATATGGACGGGCTGACCTTCGAGTGCGCCGACGTGGGGACGTACGAGTTCCCGAGCGAGGGGCGCGTACACATGGTCATTTCCCTGCACGCCTGCGATACCGCGACCGATCTGGTGCTCTCAAAAGCCGTGGAGTGGGAGGCAAAGGTCATTCTCTCCACTCCCTGCTGTCACCACGAGCTCAATCGCACCCTGAATTGCTCGCCCCTCGGATTTGTCGCCGAGCATTCCATGCTTCGTCAGAAGCTCTGTGATGCCGCGACCGACGCCCTCCGCCTCAAATACCTCGAGTCGAGCGGCTACGACGTGGCCGCGCTGGAGCTGATCGATCCCGAGGAAACCCCCAAGAACATCATGCTCCGCGGTATCAAAAAGTACGATCCCGCCGCCCCCCGCTGCCGCCGCGCCGCGCAGGAGTACGAGGCCGCACGGGTATTTTTGGAGGGGAGGGAGAGCGCAAGGGGCTCTGCCCCGCACCCCACTGAAGACCTTTTGAAAATTTGCCAACCGAAATTATGAAGTTTTTGTAGAGGTGTTCGTTATGCCCAAGGGATACATTTATATAATGACCAATCCTTGCTTGCAGAATATGGTTAAGATTGGTTATGCAACCAATGTTGAGGAAAGAAAAAGGCAGTTGAGCACAACCGCCCTTCCATACGAATATGAGGTTTATGCTACCTACGAAACATCCGGAAAGCTCGAAGACAAGAAATTACATAGACTGATTGATAATTTGAACCCGGACCTTCGTGTGTCCAAGAATCGTGAATTTTTTGTAATGTCCGCAGCAGAGGCGTATGAATTATTGGAATCAATCGCGATCATTAGCGGTTCCCAAGACAAATTGCAAAAGGCAAAAGGCGCGGCAATCCAAACTGTTCAAAAGCCCAAAAGACCCGCTATCAATTTTGCCAAGTGTGGGATTCCCGTTGGAGCGGAGCTGGTATTTATTGAAGATGAATCTGTTCGAGTGATTGTAGAGAGCGATAGAAAGGTTTCATACAACAATGAAATCACGTCGCTATCTGCTGTTGCAGGGAAACTGAAGGGTACCAAGGCGATACAAGGACCGTCCTATTTCACCTACAACGGACAACTGATTACCCAGATTGCGGAGCAAACGCAATGGAAAGAGTGACAAAGTCATTTTTAACTGGTAGATTCGAGCAACAATTGACTCGGTCTTCAAATTTGGATTTGTCGAACGGTTTATAACAAACCCATGGTAGGGGCGCACTGTGTGCGCCCGCGGGCGTTCAAAGAACGCCCCTACGCCCTTAAACCAAAGAATATCTATACTTGATAAGGAATATTGCCATTTTGCCTGTAGGGGCGCCCCTGCGTGGGCGCCCGTGGGAGGCCACATAGGGCCTCCCCTACAGCGAACAGATAAACATCTCGATAAATACCAATTTGACAACTGACTAAAAGGTCACACTATTATTTATTAAAGTTCTTTTTTTCACCTTTCTTTCAAGAAAGGTGGAAAAAAGAAAGGTGGAAGAAAGGCGTTCCATGCTAAAAAAGATTATTGCACATTGGACGAAAAGTAAGAATCCCGAGAGCAGTCGGTACCGTCATGATATGGCGGAGAAGATCTGCGGGTATCCCATCAAGTACATCACCGAGAAGCACGGCGATAACGAGGATGTGATCGGGCGGCAGGGCTCACTCAACATCAAGCGGGAGAGCGACGAGCTCATCGTGTCCACGCCGTCCGAAACGATTTTGCGCTGTGACATTGACGACCTGCAAGCGTGGATCCTCATGTCGGGGGACGGGGTGGTCATCACCGCGCCCGACAAGGAGCACGGCGGGGTTACGCGCACCATCACGGTGCATTACGTGTATTATCGGAAGTAAGGAGTGCGAGGAGTACGGCAAGGGAAACTTTTTTACAAAAAAGTTTCCCTTGGACCCTTCAAAAAAACTTCGCAAATTGCAATAGCAAGTTGCAATAGTTTTCAAAAACGTAACAAAACTTAGTAGAAAGACGTTGGCTCACGGAAGGAGGGGCGAAGCCCCGAGTGGA
>CAJGEA010000167.1 GCA_904502015.1 uncultured Clostridia bacterium
AGGGGTTCCCTTCTTCTCCATTTCGGGTTCTGACTTTGTGGAGATGTACGTGGGCGTGGGTGCATCCCGTGTCCGAGACCTGTTTGACACCGCCCGCAAGGCGGGATCGGCCATCATTTTCATCTACGAGATCGACGCCGTTGGTCGTCAGAGAGGCACGGGTCTTGGCGGCGGTCACGACGAGCGCGAGCAGACCCTCAACCAGTTGCTCGTGGAAATGGACGGCTTCGGCTCGCACGAGGGCATCGTGGTCATCGCGGCCACCAACCGCGCCGACGTGCTGGACCCCGCCCTGCTCCGTCCCGGCCGCTTTGACCGCCAGATCACGGTCAACCGTCCCAACCTCAAGGGCCGCGAGGACATCCTCAAGGTTCACGCCCGCAACAAGCCTCTTGAGCCCGATATCGACCTCGCCCGCGTGGCCAAGGTCACCGTCGGATTTACGGGTGCTGACCTTGCCAACCTCCTCAACGAGGCCGCCCTGCTCGCCGCCCGCCGCGGCAAGAGCCTGATCGGCATGGAGGAGATCGAGGACGCCCACAACAAGATCACTATGGGCCCCAAGAAGAAGACCCACGTTATGAGCGACAACGAGAAGAAGAACACCGCTTACCACGAGGCGGGCCACGCCATCGTGGGATACCTGCTGGATCTGGATCCCGTTCACCTCATTACCATTATGCCTACGGGACGCGGCGCGCTGGGCTACACCAGCTTCCGCCCCGAGGCAGACCGCTACCAGATGTATAAGCAGGAATACAAGAACCAGATCGCCATGATGCTGGGCGGCCGCGCCGCCGAGGAGATCATCTTCGGGGACGTGACCAGCGGCGCTTACTCGGATATTGAGCGCGCCACCGCCACCGCCAAACGCATGGTCACCCTGTTCGGTATGTCCGAAAAGCTGGGCCCCCGCCGCTTTGGCTCGGATCACAACGAGGTGTTCCTGGGCCGTGACTTCTCCTCGGGCGCCGATTACTCCGAGGCGGTTGCCGCCCAGATCGACGAGGAGATCCACAGCCTCATCACCGATGCCTACACCACTGCCAAGCGTCTGCTCTCCGAGAACATCGGCAAGCTCCGCTTCATCGCCGACTACCTGCTGGAGCATGAGGACATGGACGGTGACCAGTTCCGCACCGTCATGGAGAACACCGAAAAGGACGACGACGCCCTGAAGGCCCACCTCACCGAGCTCGCCGAGGAAAAGGCACGCCGCAGCCGCGAGGCCAACGAGGCGCGCGCCCGCGCCGAGGAGGAGCGGAAGGAGCGCGAGCGAATCGCGCGCGAAGATGCCGAGCGTAAAGCGAACGAGAACGGCGAAAATCCCTTCGATTACGCCAACCCCACGGGAGAAAATCCCTTTGATTACGCCCGCCCCGATTCCGAGGACGGGGATGGCGGAAATTCCGACAAAAAGGATTGAGCCCCGAATACACCAAAGAGCCGCCACCCCATGCGGGGTGGCGGCTCTTTGGTTGAGGTGCGTTTTATTTTTTGCGACAAGATAGGGGATATTGCATGCCACACTTTTTATGTACTTTTCTCCCACCAGCGGGAGATCTCCTCGTCCTACGGACTCGGCGTACCAAAAGAGGCGCCGTTCAAGGTGAAACCTACGGTTTCCCTTGAAAATCCCTTCCCTTCATGGTGGCGCGTGCGGTGCATAGGCACCGCACTGATTGCGCCCATACAAACCTACCCCCGTTGCGCCGAGTT
The DNA here is from genome assembly GCA_904502015.1 of uncultured Clostridia bacterium. Lineage (GTDB taxonomy): Bacteria > Bacillota > Clostridia > Oscillospirales > CAG-272 > CAMEON01. The sequence goes on from CAJGEA010000167.1 coordinate 1,720, forward strand.
GTTGTCAAGCGTGACAACCAACTCGGTCGCGCAGAGATGCCGTGCGATGGGCAAGGATTCTATAGTGAGTAGAAAATTTTAATTTTATTAGTTTTTGAAGATTCTTAAGAAACTTTTTTCAAAAAGTTTCTTAAGCGGGGTGCGGGGCGGAGCCCCGCAAAGGTCGTTCCCTACCTTAACAGGTGCGCGGCGACGCCCACAACCCAGAGAACGAGCGCGCCGAGGCCCGCGGGGGAGGCAAAGGCATCCCGCAGGGCGGGAAGCCACGCGCGCACCCCGAGGCGGTTGAGTCCGGGGGTGGAGATCTCGTCGGGGGAATCCGAAATGGTCACATTGGCACGGCGGCGGAGAATGCGGGCGATCTCACCGCACAGAAAGGCCGCCGAGAGCAACAGAAGCACGATGAGCAGGACAATCAGAAGCCCCAGGCTGCCCGTATTGCGGCAGTAGCCCGAAAGCCCCGCCTGCGCGAACACGCCAAAGAGGTTGTAGCCGCCGTGAACCACCATCGCCGCCACCGTGGAGCGGGTGACGTACATCACGATAGCCAGAAGCATCCCCGCGAAGAGATACACGGGCAGGGCCGACAGATCGAAGTGCAGAAAGGCGAAGAACAGCGAGCTCACGGTGGCGGCGTAGAGAATGCCGTGCCGCTCGTACTCGGCACACAGAATGCCGCGGAACACCAGCTCCTCGCAGAAGGCGGGCAGAACGGCGTAGGCCAGCACGAGGCGAACGGTTGAGCCCACCGAGCCGTCATTAACCGACACGAAGGTATCGTAGAGGGTGAAGGAGGGCTGGGTGTTCATCATGCCGCACAGCATCCCGAGCAGGGTGCATCCGCTGATGAGAAACAGCGTAGCCGACAGGATCAGAAAAATATGCGACAGGCGGAAACGGCGAAAGCGGATGGCCCTCGTGTACTCCGCCCCGCGGTAGCGGATGAACAGGTAGGCGGGGATGGGGAAGATCATGAGCTGGAGCAGGATGGTGCTCAGGTAGCGGTTTTCGCGGTTGAGAAACGCCGTGTCGATCAGGCGGGAGAGAAGCAGGAGCGCGTAGATGATGCACACCAGCACCACGGCGGCGGGAGCCACCGAATACTCACCGCGCAGAAAGGCGCGGCGGCGCGCCGCTTTTTCCTCGGCCGACAGCTTGGGGCGGCGTCCCTTGCCTCCCCGTTTTTTCGTTTCGGGGGCAGGGCTATCACGCTCGGGGGTGTCCAACTCGGGTACACCCGCCTCGGGGGTGGTGACGTCGGGTTCAAGATTCTCGCGGTCGGTCATGGAGCGCTCCTCCTTTCGTCCAGAATGAGATCCACGGGGCGGTCATGCGCCTCGCGGGGGAGTGCGGGTACGCGGCAAGCGGCGTAGACAAGCCCCACCGTGGTGAGGGTGACGCCCGCCGAGGTCAGGTCGGCAATGTAGCGGTCGTAGTAGCCGCCGCCGTAGCCCACGCGAAAGCCCTCGTCGTCAAAGCCCAGCGCGGGCACGATGAGAAGCCCGCCCTCCCAGTCGGAGGGGCGGAGAATTTGGGCGGTATCGGGGGGCTCGGGGATGCCGAAGCGCCCCGAAACCAGCGCGTCGGGCGAAAAATCCGTCATGGCGCGGAACACCATGCGCCCCTCGGCGGCCCCCGTCACGGTACACGGGAGTGCGTAGGACTTTCCGGCCGCGGCCGCGGCCTGCCACACGGGGGTAAGGTCGATCTCGCCGCGAATGGGGGCGTAACCACCGATCACGGTTGCCGCCCGAAAGGCGGGAAGCGCGATCACCGCCTCGCAGAGCGCGCGGTCAGCGGCACGACGGTCATCGGGACGCATCGCGGCGCGGATGGCGGCGAAACGCGTGCGAAAATCGGCTTTAGAGACAGCCTGTTCCATTGAGATCACGGAGCCTGAATGGCGGCGCGGATGGCGCCCGCCTCCTCGGGGGAAGCCAGCACGCTGACCAGCTCGAGGCCGAATTCCATAGCCACGCCCACGCCGCGCGCGGTAATGACGCCCCCGCCGTGGGCGGGGCTGCCGTCGCGGATGACGCTGCCCCCAATCTCGGTGGCACCATCCAGATACTTCTCAAAGCCGGGGAAGCAGGTGGCGCGGCGGCCGCGCAGGTATCCCTGCTGACCCAGCACCATAGGGGCGGCGCATATGGCGGCGATCCACGCGCCGTTGGCATGCGCGGCGGCCAGCGCCTTCTCCACCGCGCGGTCGTGCGCGAGGTGGGTGGTGCCGGGCATACCGCCGGGCAGGATGACCGCCTCGGGCGTAGCGGCGTCGGGATCTTTGTACCATTCCAGCTCGGTAATGTCAGCGGTCACGGGAATGCCGTGCGAGCCTACCACCGTGCGCTTGTCACCAATCGCCACCGTCTTGACAGCCAAATTCGCCCGACGCAAAAGATCCAGCGGAAACAACGCCTCCACTTCCTCAAATCCGGGCGCTAAAAACATATAAATCATAGGTAAGCCTCCTTGGTTATTTTTGTGGGGCGCTGCCCCACGCCCCGCCAAGAACCTTTTTGAAAAAAGGTTCTTGGAACTCCCAAAACTTTCAAAAAATATTTTTCGCAAATTGCAATAGCAAGTTGCAACAAT
>CAJGEA010000168.1 GCA_904502015.1 uncultured Clostridia bacterium
ACTGAGTCCACCGAGCCCGAGACTGAGTCCACCGAGCCCGAGACCGAGTCCACCGAGCCCGAGACCGAGTCCACCGAGCCCGAGACTGAGTCCACCGAGCCCGAGACTGAGTCCACCGAGCCCGAGACCGAGTCCACCGAGCCCGAGACTGAGTCCACCGAGCCCGAGACCGAGTCCACCGAGCCCGAGACCGAGTCCACCGAGCCCGAGACCGAGACCACCGAGCCCGAGACCGAGACCACCGAGCCCGAGACCGAGCCCGCAGAGTCCTTCTGGGTAAATATGTCCACTGTTTCCGTTGATACTCATGCTCCCGCAGGTTACGCCGGAACGGTCATCAACATGATGAGTGATGGTGTAGCTGTTAAGCTGGGTAACTACAATCTGGCTCAGTATAAGAAGCTGATTGTTTGGTATGGTAGCGATCCCAATGCAAAGATTGGTGATGCAGGTAAGCAGATTTACATTTGCTCTGCCGGCTCTCTCAACAATGTTGTGGCTAGCGCTACTGTTACCAATGCTAACGATTTCTGGGCCATGGGTAGCAGAACTGTTGTTATCGACCTGACTGAGGTTGATTACAGCGGTGATGTATATCTGATGTACGACGGCGCTCACGTTGGCGGTATTACCGTTTCTGCAATCTACTTCGGCGTGGATGCTATTACTGCTGATGATTCCGTAGCATACACCTGCGCTGCTACGAGTCCCTCTCAGCCTAACAACGTTCGCTACATCGGTCACATTGACGCTGTTAATGGCCAGGCTATGACCATTGAAGGTTATTGGGAGAGATTGAATGGTACCAAGGAGCACGTCAGACCCACGGTTGATGTTACTCTGGGTGATGACAATATGCTGACCCTCAGCGGTTGGGCACTGATGAACGGTGGTCAGGATGGCATTTTCTGGTCTGTTGACGGTACTAACTGGGTCAAGTTTGGTGGTACCTTTGAGACCGCCAGCAATGATGTTCAGACTGCTGCTAAGACAGGAAGTGGACTGTTGACCTCTGTCAGCGCTCCGAATGCAACTTTCCCTGCTGCGACTGCAGATCTCTCTGCATTTGAGGGTATGACGATCAGCGTCAAGGTTGCTGTTGGTATGCCCGGTTCTCTCTGCCAGTTCATGACTCTGAACGTAACCGTCTGATTTCAGTCCGTTACGCCAAACTCATGAAAAACGTATCCCTCAATATTGAGTGATACTGCCCCCACCCGCAAGGGTGGGGGTTTTTCTATGAAAAAATCCCCCGCGCGGCATCGCCGCGCGGGGGATCGCTCTTTATTCTGTTTACTTATAAAACAAATAACTTGATTGCCTTGATCGCCGTTCCGTTTTCGTATTCTCCCACCTCGCCGATGGCGAAAAACGCGCCGAACTCATCATGCAACCGCACCCGTGTACCCACGGGGAGATTCGTACCGATCTTGTGCTGGTAGATCTCGCAACCGTTACGGCATAGGGTGTGAAAAAACGGGGAGAGCATCACGATGGGCAAGTCTTCGAACAACCGCTCGGTGGGGAGCAGAAGGCTCAACCGTTCCTCCATGCTCATGGCTTCCAGCTCGGTCAGCGTGTAGCATTCGTCAATGCCCATGCCTCCCGCCTCCACACGGCGCAGGGTCGCCATGGCACCACCGCATCCCAGCGCCGTACCGATGTCGGCGCACAGCGTGCGTATGTAGGTGCCGCCCGAGCAACGGACGAACAGGGAATGGTCCGAGGGGAGCGCCGCCGCCGTCCGTGTTAGCTCGCGGATCTCCACGGGGCGCGCCTCGCGCTCCACAACCCCGCCGCTCCGCGCAATGTCGCAGAGCTTGCGTCCGCCTACCTTCAGCGCGCTATACATGGGCGGGATTTGTTGAATCATACCGCGAAAACGGGGCAGAACAGCCTCTACCGCCGCGTCATTCGGGATGGCGGCAGGGTCAGCAACAGAACGGATCACGCCCGTTGTGTCCTCAGTGTCGGTCGTAAGACCTAACCGCAGGGTGGCGATATAGGCCTTTTCATCGTGGGATACGTATTCGCAGGCCTTGGCGGCGCGGCCGAGCAGCACGATCAGCACACCTGTCGCCATGGGGTCCAGCGTGCCCGTGTGCCCAACCTTGCGCGTACCAAAGAGCTTGCGCACGCGAAAAACTACGTCGTGTGAGGTCATGCCCGCAGGCTTGTCGATCAGCAGGATGCCATCGGGCTCGCGCGCAGGGGAGGCGGTATCATTAGGGATATGACTCATAGGGCGCTCCTTTCTTGGAAGGTTACATCATTTGCAAGAAGCCAGAAGTGCTTCGCCGTTGCGGTGGAATATCTTGTCGGTCAAATCCTCCCCGAGTCCTGCATTGCGGATAAAGGCAATTTCTTTCGATGCACTCGACCACGGTGTGTCGGTGGCAAACAGAATGCGATTGGGATCGTGCAGGCGCAGAATTGAGCGGAGTTGTTCGGCTTGGTTGACGCGAATCGCCGAGAGGGATGTGTCGATATACACCGACGTGCCGCACAGCAGCTCCAGCGTTTTGCTCTCCTCGCCAAAGCCGCCCGTGTGCGCGGCCACCAGCTTGAGCTTGGGGAAAGCCGCCATGACGCGCAGAATTCCCTCGGGAGGGCAATGGATGTGGTCGGGGGATATGGGGTCGAAGCCCGCGTGGGTGACCACGATCATACCCCGTGCCTCGCACCGCGCGAGGATGGGCGAAAAGGCGGGATCATCCACGTTGACCTTTACATAGTCGGGGTGAATCTTGATGCCTACGATGCCTGCCGCTTGCAGGCGGTCGAGCTCGGTGTCCATTTCGGCCTCGGTTGCCTCGGGGTGAAGAGATCCGAACGGAATCAAGCGGGGCTGCTCTTGCGCCGTGGCAATGGCAAAATCGTTGACACGGCTCAGCTGCCGCGCGTTGGTGGCAATGTTGCAGACCACCGCGCGGTCAATGCCCGCGCGATTCATAGAGGCAAGCAGACCGCCCACCGTACCGTCGGTCAAGGGCGTGTAGCCAAAGGGGGCGGAGGTAGCGGTCAGCGCGGCGATGGCCTTGGGTGCAAGCGCATCGGGAAAGCAATGAGTGTGAAAATCCAGAATCATGATTGGCCTCCGCAAAAACGTTACTTTTAGTACTATATCAAAAAAACTCGCATATTGTATGCGCAAAGTGTGAACTGACCGTAAATTTCACCGTCTGCGTACGCATCTGCTAAAAAACATTGCGCGGATGCACCCGCTCGTGGCGGCGCAGATCCTTGATACAACCCTCCAAGGCGGCCAGGGTGGCTTCGTATTCGACGGTATCGCCCGCCTCGGCGTATGCCTCCAGTCGCACGAGGCGTTCTTTGATCACGTCCAGAAAGGGGAACCCTATGGAAAGCCCCAGCCCCGTTTCGTGACGGTCAAGATAATCGGTCATTTGGCGGATGGCGACAGGGGTGGTTGCGGGGGTGGGGGTGGCCGGAAGATCTTTATACATTCGCTCCAGCGCACTGCTGACACGAGTAACGTAGACGGCGTTGACAGCAACCAGTATGCCCACAAGCAGAAGAATTCCCACCGCCACGACACACCCCTTCACGATGCCTCCTTCGGGAAAATCCGCGCGTTTCCCGTATCATCGGCAAGCAGCAGAAAAACGTCTGCCTCGGTCAGCCCTCTCTTTTTCAGAACATCGGCCAGCCACTCATCGTCAAGTCCCGCCATTTGCAGGTTGCGGGCGTTTTTCTTGCCGTCAGATATGATAAGGTGCATAAACCCGACCTCGGGCGGCTTCAGTCCCAATTCCTCGGTGGTAGCTTGCCGCGCCGATGCCCGCTTGATGATGCTGATCTGCCCGTTGGGCTCGAGGATGGCGTAGGCGACCTCGTCGGGATCGCCGACGTCCTTTTGCCGTAGCTGAGACATGAGCTCGTCTGCCGATATGCGCGCCGTGGACATGGCGGCGCGGTCAGGCTTGCCGTCCCGCACGAGAATAGCGGGACGGATGGAGAGGATTTTTTTGAAAAGGGGGATCCTCATCACCGCGCCCGAGAGCAACACCTCCAGCGACATGAGCAGGAGGATGGGCAGAATGGCGTGGGAGAGGGGGATGTCTTGGCTCGTGATGGGAAGGGAAGCGATTTCAGAGAGCAGCAAGGTGGTGACCAGCTCGGACACCTCCAGCTCCCCGAGCTGACGCTTGCCCATAAAGCGCATGATGCCGATGAGAAGCAGGTAGATGATGAGCGTGCGGAGCACAATGGTAATCATAATAAAAAACCTCCTCATGGCATACGTTTTTTAACAGTATGCCCGC
>CAJGEA010000169.1 GCA_904502015.1 uncultured Clostridia bacterium
CCCCTCTCCTACCGCGAGCTGGCCGACGAGCTTGCCCCCTACGTCAAGCAAATGGGCTTTACCCACGTGGAGCTCATGCCCATCATGGAGCATCCCTTTGACGGCTCGTGGGGCTATCAGGTGTGCGGCTACTACGCCCCCACCGCCCGCTATGGCGACCCCAACGATTTCCGCGCCTTCGTGGACATCATGCACGGCGCGGGTATCGGCGTCATCCTCGACTGGGTCCCCGCCCACTTCCCGCGCGACGCGCACGGACTCTTCCGCTTTGACGGCGAACCCCTCTACGAATACACCGATCCCACGCGCCAGGAGAACCGAAGCTGGGGCACCTGCTGCTTTGACGTGGGACGAAACGAGGTCAAATCCTTCCTCATATCCAACGCCTACTACTGGATCGAGGAATTCCACGCCGACGGTCTGCGGGTGGACGCCGTGACCTCCATGCTCTACCGTAACTACGACCGTGCCGACGGCGAGTGGTATCCCAACCGCTACGGCGGTATGCAGAATCTTGAGTCCATCGACTTCTTCCGCCAGCTCAACTGGGGACTCCGCGAGGATCACCCCGACGTCATGACCATCGCCGAGGAGTCCACCATCTGGGCCAACATCACCTCCTTTGAGGGCGACGGTCTGGGCTTCTCCTACAAGTGGAACATGGGCTGGATGAACGACACCCTCCGCTACGTCAAGGAGGATCCCCTCTACCGCAAATATATGCATTCCCACCTCGCTCACATGGCGAACTACTGCCTTGACGAGCGGTATATCCTGCCCATCTCCCACGACGAGGTGGTGCATCTCAAAAAATCCTTTCTCGACAAGATGCCGGGCGACTACTGGCAGAAGTTCGCGGGCGCGCGCGCCTTCGCCGCCTTCATGACCACCCACCCCGGCGCCAAGCTGTGGTTCATGGGCTGTGAGTTCGGTCAGTTCGCCGAATGGAACGAGTGCCGCCAGCTCGACTGGTTCCTGCTGGACTACGACGCGCACGCACGGCTCCAGCACTACTACGCCGCGCTGAACAATCTCTACCTCAAGACCCCCGCCCTGTGGGACGAGGATCCCGACGATCCCAAAGCCTGCTACCGCTGGCTGGACGAGTACAACGCCGACGAATGTACCTTCGTCTGGCAGCGCGTCTCCCGTGAGGGTAAGGAGGTCGTGGTTGTCATCAACTTCACCCCCGTGGCGCGGCAGAACAAGCCCGTCAACGTCCCCCACCTCGGCCGATACCGCGAGATCTTCAACTCCGACGATCTGGCCTACGGCGGTAGCGGCGTCATTAACGAGGGCGTGTTTGAGGCCGCGTGGGAGGAGGGCTGTGGTCTGCCCCGCCTGCGGCTGACCGTCCCCCCGATGGGCTGCTTCATCCTCGAGCCGATCCCGGACGGAGACCAATAAGCGATATTCAAATTTGGATTTATCGAACGGTTTATAATAACCCATGGTAGGGGCGCACTGTGTGCGCCCGCGGGCGATCGCAGATCGCCCCTACGACATAGAGGAGCGTTGTTCCTTGTCGGGTATAGGTATCCTGGAATTTTAGGCTGTAGGGGCGATTCATGAACTGCTTGCAGTTCGATCGCCCGCGGACGCATCGTGATGCGCCCCTACAATCGAAATTCAAACATCCCGATAAACCCCAATTTGTCAAACGATTGAATCGTTACACACTCCCCCGTTTCCCATCGCACCGCGACTTTCCATATACCATTACGCGGATTCGTCCGCAAAATACAAAGGAGGCTCTACCATGTACTTCAAAAAGAAAGAGTGCGTTGCCATGCTTCTGGCAGGCGGACAGGGTTCTCGCCTGTACGCGCTCACCAAAAAGACGGCGAAGCCCGCCGTTCGCTTCGGCGGTAAGTACCGCATCATCGACTTCCCGCTCTCCAACTGCGTCAATTCGGGCATCGACACCGTGGGCGTGCTGACTCAGTACCAGCCCCTCGTGCTCAACGAATACATCGGAAACGGTCTGCCCTGGGATCTCGACCGCGCCTTTGGCGGCGTAAAGATCCTGCCCCCCTATCAGGGCCAGAACGGCGCGGACTGGTACAAGGGCACGGCCAACGCCATCTACCAGAACCTGGAGTTCATCAACCGCTACGATGCCGATTACGTCCTCATCCTCTCGGGCGACCACATCTACAAGATGGACTACGCCAAAATGCTGGCCGCACACAAGGCAAAGGGCGCGGACTGCACCATCGCCGTCATCGACGTGCCGATCGAGGAGGCCAGCCGCTTCGGTATCATGAGCACCAACCCCGACGGCTCCATCTTCAAGTTCTCCGAGAAGCCCAAGAACCCCGACAGCACCCAGGCATCCATGGGCATCTACATATTCAACCGCAAGAAGCTGGTTGACTACCTCACCGCCGACGAGGCTGATCCCAACTCCTCCAACGACTTCGGTAAGAACATCATCCCCGCCATGCTCGCCGCCGGCGAGAAGATGTACGCCTACTCCTTCGAGGGCTACTGGAAGGACGTCGGAACCATCTCCTCTCTGTGGGAGGCCAACATGGATCTGCTCGGCACGAACCCCGTCCTCAGCCTGGCCGGTAACGACTGGCGTATCTTCGCGCGCCACAACGCCTCCGCGCCCCAGTTCGTAGGCGCGCGCGCGACTGTGGAGAACAGCTACGTCACCGAGGGCTGTGAGATCTACGGCACGGTCAAGAACTCGGTCATCGGCCCCGGCGCTAAGGTCATGAACGGCGCCGTCGTGGAGGACTGCGTCCTCATGGGCGACTGCGTCATCGAGGCAGGCGCCACCGTCAAGTACGCCATCATTGACACCGACGTAACCGTTGGTGCAAACGCCACCGTTGGCGCAGACCGTGCAAGCGGTGCTGAGATCGCCGTCATTGGCGAGGGCGTTTCCATCGCCGCAGGTGCCGTGGTAGAGCCCGGTGCCATGCTTTCGGAGTAAGAGGAGGACACAGACATGACTGCAGCAGGATTGATTTTTGCCAATATTCACGACCAGAGTATGCCCGAGCTGACCCGCGTCCGCTCCATGGCCAGCGTGCCCTTCGGCGGCCGCTACCGCCTCATCGACTTCACCCTGTCAAACATGGTGAATTCGGGCATCAACAACATCGGTCTCGTCACCCACTACAACTACCAGTCCCTCCTTGACCACGTCGGCACGGGTAAGGACTGGGATCTCGCCCGCCGCTCGGGCGGTATCAAGCTCATCCCCCCGAACCTGACCGCCTACGACATGACCTCCTCGGGCCACCTCGCGGCTCACCGCCTCGAGTCCCTCTTCGGCGCGACCGACTTCATCCAGCGCTCCGCCGTAGACTACTTCGTACTGTCCGACTGCGACATCATCTGCAACATTGACCTCTCCGACGTGCTGGAAAAGCACGCCGCCACCGAGGCTGACATCACCTTTGTGACCAAGCGCGTGGATGCCTCTACCATGTCCATCCACGAGAATATCTCGGTCATTGAAGCGGATGCCGACGGCCGCGTGACCGATTTCAAGGTCTGCAAGCCCGAGGCCGGTGTCGTTAACCTCTATACCAACATCATGGTCATCTCCCGCACCTACCTTCAGAACGTGCTCGCCGATGCCGCCGCGCACGGCCAGCGCAGCTTCTTCAAGGACGTCATCAACAACGCCCTGACCTCCGCCAACTACCGTACCTACGAGTACGACGGCTGGTATGCCTACATCGGCTCGCTGGAGAGCTACTTCGCCTGCTCCATGGATCTGCTCACCCAGGAGGCGCGCGAGGGTCTGTTCAGCGTCAAGAACCGACCCGTGCTGACCAAGGTGCGTAACTCCGCACCCACCAAGTACGTAGAGGGCTCCAGCGTTACGAACTCCCTCATCGCTGACGGCTGCGTCATCGAGGGTACCGTCGAGAACTGCATCCTCTTCCGCGGCGTTACCGTCGGCCGCGGCACCGTCGTCAAGAACTCCATCCTCATGCAGGATACATACATCGGCTCCGACGTCAACCTCAACTGCGTCATCACCGATAAGAACGCCGTCGTCCGCGACGGCCGCACCCTCTCGGGCTGCGAGACCATGCCCTTCTTCCTCGGGAAGAACACCCACGTTTAATATTCGCAGGGGTTTCACCCCTGCACCCCACCAAAACCTTTCTTGAAAGAAAGGTTTTGGATTCCAAAGAACTTAAAAAATAGATATTTTTCTCAA
>CAJGEA010000170.1 GCA_904502015.1 uncultured Clostridia bacterium
GGGCGTTGCCCCTGCACCCCACCAGAACCCTTTTTGAAAACCTCCTCACTTCGTTCGGTGCGAATTTGCCTTCAGCAAATATCGCGAAGGGTTCTGGACTCCCAAAAACCTTAAAAAACATATATTTCAAAACGCTTTTTTTAATATATTTTTGAAGGTTCTTGAGGGGGTTCGGGGGAACTTCTTGCAAGAAGTTCCCCCGGCGTTCTCCCAGATAAACCCCAATTCACAAACAGACTGTTCACCCGACAGTCTCCATAAATAACAATCGAAAGGAGATTTCACATGGAAAGACAGAACGTACCTGCCGCGCGCAAGTGGCGGCTGGAGGATATATTTGAAAGCGAGGCGGCGTGGGAGGCACTCTACGCCGAGGTGGAGGGAGAGTTGGATTTCTCGTCCTACGAGGGTAGACTCACCGACGCCGATACCGTGCTGGCCTGCCTGACAGCTCTCAATCGCGTAGTGGAAAAGCTGCAACGGCTGGAGGTCTACGCCTATATGCGGCATGACGAAGACACCCGCGCCTCCGAGCCCGTCGCGCTTCTCTCCCGCGCGTCTACGCTGGAGATGACGCTGGCGGCGAATACCGCTTTCATTACCCCCGAGCTGACCGCCCTGCCCACCGAGGTGCTGGAATCCTTTGCGTGTGATCCCCGCCTTGCCGAGTTCGATTACACCCTGCGCTCCCTCATCAAGGAAAAGCCCCACGTGCTTTCCCGTGAGATGGAGGAGCTGCTGGCGCAGGGCAGCCGCGTGTTCGACGGGTATCACGAGGTGTTCACTGCGCTGGATAACGCCGATTTCCCGTACCCCACCGTCCGCGTGGATGGTGAGAACGTAACGGTCACCCACGGCACCTACGGCGTGCTCCTCCGTCACCCCGACCGCCGCGTGCGCCGTCGAGTTTTTGAGGCGTACTATAAGGCGTATATCGGGCTGATCAATACCATCACCGCTACCTACGTCGGCAACGTGGATAAGGATGTGTTCCTTGCCAAGGCACGCAAGTACGAGAGCTGTCTGACCAAGGCGTTGGCATCCGAGGACGTGGACGTTCAGGTGTATGAGAACCTGCTTGCCAGCGTGGAAAAGGGATTGCCCTTGCTTCACCGCTACTTCCGCAACCGCAAGCGCATCCTCGGCATGAGAACCATGCATATGTACGATATCCACACGCCGCTGGTGGAGGGTGCCGAGCTCGAGCTGGATTACGAGGAGGCGTTTGCGTTGGTCAAGCGCGGTCTTGCCCCCCTCGGTGAGCGGTATGCTGCCCTGCTGGACGAGGCACACGACAACGGTTGGATCGACGTGGAGGAAACCGAGGGCAAGCGGAGCGGCGCGTACAGCCTTAGCGTCTACGGTCTCCCCCACCCCTACGTTCTGCTCAACTACCAGAAGACCACGAACGACATCTTCACCATCGCCCACGAGCTGGGTCATGCCATGCATTCCTACCACTCCGAGCATAGCCAGCCGCAGGAGAAGGCCTCCTACCGCATCTTCGTGGCCGAGGTAGCCAGCACGGTCAACGAGATCCTGCTGATCCGTCATCTGCTTGCAACCACCGAGGACAAGAAGCTCAAGAAATATCTTCTCTCCTACTATATGGACACGCTCAAGTCCACCCTGTTCCGCCAGACCCAGTTTGCCGAGTTTGAGTATATCGCGCACGGCATGGCCGAGCGGGGCGAGCCGCTGACCAAGGACAGCCTGTGTGACGCCTACCTTGTGCTGAACAAGAAATACTACGGCGACGCGGTGGTGTCCGACCCCGAGATCGCCTACGAGTGGGCGCGCATTCCCCACTTCTACCGTGCGTTCTACGTCTATAAGTACGCCACGGGCATCGTGTCCGCCGTGTCCATCGCCGAGCGTATTCTGACCGAGGGCGCGCCCGCCGTGGAGGATTACTTCCGCTTCCTCTCCTCGGGCGGCTCGAACGATCCCGTGTCGCTTTTGAGACTCGCGGGCGTGGATCTCACCCGCATGGATGCGTTCGATGCCTGCATGGCATCGTTTGAGGACGCGCTGGCCCAATTTGAGACGCTGGAATAAAAGAAAAGATTGACGCAACGCAACCCCGCCAAGGAGGTGTAACTGTTATGATTCATATGCTTGACCTGCATCGCCGTTTCGGTTTATGGACGACATTGGTGGCCGTTACGGTCAGTTGCTTGTTGCTGATGGGACTTACTTCCTGCGTGGGTACCGATCCTGCCGATACCCCCACCGATACGGCGAACGGACAAGTCGAGGCCGTCACCACGGAGCCCACCGTGACCGATGCGGACACAACACCTGCGGAGACCGAACCCGCAACCGAGCCCGAGGGAACGACTGCCGAGTCGATACCCGATATCACCCTCGCGCCCGAACTGCCCGAGAGTGAGCCCGACACGTCGCCTGCCGAGCTGCCCCGATTGGATATTCTGACCGAGGGCGGCGTGGTTGTGGAGTCCAAGGATGAGTACGTGCGTGCCACCGTAACGCTCTCTCGCTGTGATGTCGAATACCAATTTTCGGATATGGGGGCAGGCATCCGCGTGCGCGGCAACTCCACCGCCGCCGCCCCCAAAAAGCCCTATCGACTGAAATTCGACGAAGGGCAGGGAATGCTGGGGCTCAATCGCGGACGCTCGTTCAAGAGCTGGTGCCTTATGGCCGACTATTTTGATGGCTCCATGCTCCGTACTTTTGGCACGTTCAAGTTCGCCAAAACATTACTGAACGGACGGGTTTACAGTGCCGACTGCACCCACGTGGAGGTATACCTCGACGGGGAGTACCAGGGCGTGTATCTGCTGTGCGAGCAGACCCAGATCGACCGTTACCGCGTGAACATCCCTGAAAAAGAAGACGGTGACACCTCGGTGGAGATCGGATACCTGCTCATCGGGCAAGGAGGCCGCACCGACGAGCCCGAAACCGTGGTGGTCTACCCCGAGATCACGGTGTGGGATCGCAACGGCGGCAGTATGTACTTCGGCGGGATGAATTTTGCCCTGTCGGGCAGTGGGTATACCGAGGAGCAGAAGGCCTACGTGTCGGCCTATGTGTCCGCCGTGTTCAAGGTGGTCGCCGCGGCGGTGTATGAGAATCAGTACTACGAGCTCGCCCGCGACGGCACCATGACCCCCAAGACCGAGTTCGCGTGGGCCACGACTGACACCGAGCGGCAGATCGAGACAGTCAGCGCGGTGCTGAATATCGAGGCGGCGGTGTCCATGTGCATCCTCGACGAGATCGTCAAGAATTTTGACGCCATGACCTTCAACATGTACGTAGACCTCTCCCCCGAGGGCGACGGTGTGCTGACGCTGGCCGCCCCGTGGGATTTCGATTTCGCCATGGGCAACGCCCGTTACAGCACTACCCACTCCTCGACGGGATTTTACGCCACAAACCTCACGGTCAGCGACGGTATGCGTACCAATCTGTGGTACGTGCTGTTTGGCAGTATTGATTGGTTTGACGAGATGGTCAAGGCCGAGTGGCAGGCAAGCTACGCCGATCTCCGCCGTGTGGTGGAGGAGATGCGGACGGTCAACATCCGCTACGACGCCGCCTTTGACCGCGACTTTGAGCGGTGGGAAAAGCCCGCCGACCGTATGCTGATCCATCACGATACGAATGATCTTGCCACTTTCACCGACCATATCCTCGCGGGTGAATTCGTGATCAATTGGCTGGATGCGCGGCTTACCTGGCTCAACTACCGCTGGGGCGATCCCGCGACCATCGAGCCTGTGCCGCCCGCCGAGGAGCTTTTGATGGATTTCACAAACCCTGACACCATGGATATGCTGGATAATTTCCATCGCTGTTACGTGGACTACGCGGGGGAGGACGGCATTCGCCTTGCTCCCGATGAAAGTGTCCATGATCCCTATTTCACCGTCAATTACCGTAATCTCATGGACGTGTATACGGCGGACGATTATCCGTATCTGGAGTTTACGTATATGGTGCCCGAATCCTGCGCCTACGATCGCTACGACATGGAGCTGTTTTTGTGCAGCGGCTCGGTGAAGGGGGCGACAGCGGGGATCTCCACCTTCGTGGAGCTGATCGCCGACGGCGCGTGGCACACCGTGCGCGTGGATCTCGGCGCTACGGGACATTGGAGCGGGGAGATCCACTCCATCCGCATGGATTTCTTCTCGGCCTGCGAGGCGGGGGAC
>CAJGEA010000171.1 GCA_904502015.1 uncultured Clostridia bacterium
GCGTGGCCCTTGCGTTCACCCTCATCGGCATGGCCACCGGCAACGCTGACCTCATGATCATTGATTTTGCCCCCTTCAAGGCTCTGGTTGCTGACGGTGTGGCCCTCTCCACTTTCTTCCAGCTCCCTGAGTTCTCCTTTATGAAAGCCATTGACGGCGCTAAAGACTTCGAGTGGAGCTACCTTGCCACCGTGGCGGTCGCCTACGTCCCCGTTGCCTTCGTGGTCTTTGCCGAGCACATTGCCGACCACAAGAACCTCTCCACCATCGTCGGTGAGGATCTTCTCGAGAACCCCGGTCTGCACCGCACCCTCCTTGGTGACGGCGTGGGCTCCATCGCGGGCGCCATCTTCGGCGGCTGTCCCAACACCACCTACGGCGAGTCGGTTGGCTGTATCGCCATCACCCGTAACGCGTCGGTGGCCACCATCTCGGCAACGGCCGTCATTGCCATTCTGATCTCCTTCGTGTCGCCCTTCGTGGCATTTCTGGATTCCATCCCCGGCTGTGTCATGGGCGGCGTTTGCATCACGCTGTACGGCTTCATCGCCGTTTCCGGTCTGAAGATGATCCAGAAGGTCAATCTTGAGGACAACGCCAACCTCTTTACCGTTTCGGTCATTCTGATCACGGGTATCGGCGGCATGTCCATGGCGATCGGCAAGGTCGTCATCACGTCCATCGCGTGCGCGCTCATCCTCGGCATCCTCGTCAACATCATTCTCAATAAATTCAAGAAAGCATAAGGAGACTCGAAGACATGAAGGATTACAAGAACGTCATCATTTATAACCACCCCCTCGTCCGCCACAAGATTGCCATTCTGCGCGACGAGCGCACCAGCATGAAGGAGTTCCGCGAGCTGATCGAGGAGATCACCACCCTCATGACCTACGAAAGCCTGAAGGAGGGCGTTCCCACCACCGAGATCGAGGTCAAGACTCCCCTTGAGACCTGCACCCAGACCGTCGTCGCCGACAACTCCATCGTCATCGTCCCCATCCTCCGCGCGGGACTCGGCATGGTCAACGGCGTACACGTGCTCTTCCCCTCCGCCAAGGTGGGTCACATCGGCATGTTCAGAAACGAAGAGACCCTCCGGCCCGAGACCTACTACTGCAAGCTACCCAAGGGTATTGAGGACAAACTGGTGCTTCTGGTTGACCCCATGCTGGCCACGGGCGGCAGCGCTTGCGATGCCATTGCACACCTGAAGTCCATCGGCTGCAAGAACATCAAATTCATGGCCATCATCGGCGCGCCCGAGGGCATTGCCAAGGTGGCCGAAGCACACCCCGACGTGAGCATTTACGTATCCACCGTTGACCGTTGCCTCAACGAGCACGGATACATTCTTCCCGGTCTCGGCGACGCGGGCGACCGCCTCTTCGGCACGAAGTAACGGCCTGCGCCAAGACTGGATCCACCGTCAATTCCGGTTTTACTGTTGACAAAACCGTGTTGCTTGTGCTATAATACATGGTATGATTTCACGTCGGGGGCAAGTGCCCCCGACAACGGTAAACCGTTGAATGCCACGGCCCCCATCGGGGCGCGACGCAAAAACAAGATGGCGGTTGCCGATGATATCGGCAACCGCCATTCCCTTTAATTGGAGAGTCATCATGTATCGAATCGTTGATAAAAAAATCTTAAATCCCACGGTGGTTCAGCTTCAGGTAGAAGCCCCCCTCGTGGCAAGAAAGGCCCGCCCCGGCCAGTTCATTATTCTGCGCGTGGACGAGGACGGCGAGCGTATTCCGTTGACCGTTGCGGGTGTAAACCCCAAGGACGGTACGGTAAAGATCATCTACCAGATCGTCGGAGCTACCACCGAAACGCTCTCACTCAAGGAGGCAGGCGACTGTTTGCAGGACTTCGTGGGCCCACTCGGCACGCCCACCCATCTGGACGGGCTCAAAAAGGTCTGCATCGTGGGCGGCGGCGTGGGTTGCGCCATCGCATTGCCCATTGCCGAGGCTCTGCACGACATGGGGGCTGACGTCACCTCCATCATCGGATTTAGAAGCAAAGACCTTGTAATTCTGGAGGACGAATTCCGCGCCTGCTCCGACACCCTGCGCATCATGACCGACGACGGCTCCTACGGCGAGCAGGGCAACGTCACCCTCCCCCTGAGGGAGATGCTGGACGCGGGCGAGAAGTTTGACATGATCATCACCATCGGCCCGCTGGTCATGATGAAATTCGTGGTCGCCACGGCCAAGCCCTACGGCACCCCCGTGACGGTTTCCATGAATCCCATCATGATCGACGGCACGGGTATGTGCGGCGGTTGCCGACTTACCCTCAACGTGGACGGCGAGCGGGTAACCAAGTTTGCCTGCGTGGACGGCCCTGACTTCAACGGCTACGAGGTGGACTTTGACGAGGCTATGGCCCGCGGCCGTATGTACGGCGATTTTGAGCGCCACGCCCGCGAGGCTGCCTGCAACCTTTACAGGAAGGAGGTGCAGTAACATGGCAACACCGTCCAAGCCCAACATGACCCCCAAAAGAAACGCCATGCCCACGCAGGATGCCAAGGCGCGCGCCCGCAATTTTGACGAGGTCGCGCTCGGATACACCGAGGAGATGGCGATCGACGAGGCCAACCGTTGCCTCAGTTGTAAGAATATGCCCTGCGTGGAGGGTTGTCCCGTCAGAATCCACATCCCCGCGTTCATTGAAAAGATTCGTGAGGGCGACTTTGAGGGCGCGTATCAGATCATCACAAAGTCCTCTTCCCTCCCCGCCGTTTGCGGCCGCGTTTGCCCGCAGGAGACCCAATGCGAATCCAAATGCGTGCGCGGCATCAAGGGCGAGTCGGTGGGCATTGGCCGCCTTGAGCGCTTTGTGGCCGATTGGCACAACACCTTCTGCACCGATGACCCCGCCCGCCCTGCACCCAACGGGCACCGCGTAGCCATTGTGGGCTCGGGTCCGTCGGGGCTGTCCTGCGCGGGCGACCTCGCCAAAATCGGCTATGAAGTCACCGTGTTTGAAGCCCTGCATACCGCGGGCGGCGTGCTGGTCTACGGCATCCCCGAATTCCGTCTTCCCAAGCGCATCGTGGCCAAGGAGGTAGACACCCTGAAAAAACTCGGTGTCAAGATCGAAACCAACGTGGTCATCGGTAAAACGCTCACGGTTGACGAGCTCTTTGACATGGGCTACGAGGCGGTGTTCATTGGCACAGGCGCGGGACTGCCCAACTTCATGGGCATACCCGGCGAGGCCCTCTGCGGCGTGTATTCCGCCAACGAATTCTTGACGAGAAGCAATTTGATGAAGGCGTATCTGGACGATCCCACCACGCCCATCCGAAAGGGCGGCAAGGTTGCCGTCGTGGGTGGCGGAAACGTGGCGATGGACGCGGCCAGAACTGCGCTTCGTCTGGGCGCGGAGAAGGTATCCATCATCTACCGCCGCTCCATGGATGAGCTGCCCGCCCGCCGCGAGGAGGTCGAGCACGCCATCGAGGAAGGCATTGAATTCTGCGTGCTGACCAACCCCACTGAGATCGGCGGCTACTACAACCCCGACGATCCGAGAGATCCCCGAAACGGCTTTGTGACGAGCATCACCTGCGAAAAAATGCGGATGGGCGAGCCCGACGAGCGCGGACGCCGCCGCGCCATAGCCATTGAGGGCAGTAAATTTTCCATGGACGTGAACACCGTCATCATGTCCATCGGCACCTCCCCGAACCCGCTGATCAAGTCCACCACCGAGGGGCTTGAGGTCAACCGCCGCGGCGGCATCGTGGTGAGCGAGGACGGCCTTACCTCCCGCAGGGGCGTGTACGCGGGCGGTGACGCCGTGACCGGCGCGGCCACCGTGATCTCTGCCATGGGCGCGGGAAAAGTCGCCGCCAAGGCCATCGACGAGGCGCTCTCCTCCAACTGACCCCCGATTTTCCCCTATTCCTGTCCGAAAATTCCATTTGTGTAGTTTTGTCAATGATGTGAGACTAAAGAACGGAAATAAAAGTAACGAGTTTAGTTAAACGATTTTGCAGTCGACAGGAGGGGCGAAGCCCCGAGTGGAGACTGCAAAATCGGCGCGCGGTCAAGCGCGTGTGTTTTCA
>CAJGEA010000172.1 GCA_904502015.1 uncultured Clostridia bacterium
GGTGAGGGATCAAGCAGCATTAAGCGGTGTCCCGTGTGTGCCGCGAGGTTGCCTGTTCTGAGCAAGAAAACGAAAAATCGCGGGGAAGTGACACCCGAGGGAGAGGTGTATGGTCTTCTTTTACGGCAGAGGGCTGCTTTTGTTTTATTCTCAAGAACTTTTTCCAAAAAGCTCCTTGAATGGGGTGCAGGGGTGAAACCCCTGCGTAAAAAAACTGTAAGGAGGGATTTCCGTGCATCAGGCATTATACCGCAAGTGGCGACCGAAGAATTTTGACGAGGTCAGCGGTCAGGATCACATTACTTCCATACTGAAATACCAATGCTCGGCAGGGAAGTTCTCTCACGCCTACCTGTTCTGCGGCTCGCGCGGCACGGGTAAGACTTCTTGCGCGAAGATTCTCGCCAAGGCGGTCAACTGCGAGCATCCTACCGAGGCAGGCCCTTGCGGCACGTGTGCCGCCTGCCGCGCGATTGACGCGGGCAGTGCCACCGACGTGCTGGAAATGGACGCCGCTTCCAACAACGGCGTAGACGATATCCGTGACATCCGCGACGAGGTCATCTACGCACCCTCCAATCTCAAATACCGCGTTTATATCATCGACGAGGTTCATATGCTCTCCACCAGTGCTTTCAACGCACTGCTTAAAACGCTGGAGGAACCCCCCGAGCACGTCGTGTTTATTTTGGCGACCACCGAGCTGCAAAAGCTCCCCGCCACCATCATTTCCCGCTGTCAGCGGTTCGATTTCCGCCGTATTGCGACCGAGGATCTCACGGCGCGGCTTCACCACATTGCCAGGGCTGAAGGCTTCGAGCTGAATCCCGAGGCGGCGCGGTTGATTGCCCGTCAGGCGCAGGGCGGTATGCGCGATGCCGTCAGCCTGCTCGAGCTGTGCGCGGGCGCACGCCTGCCCATCACCCCCGAGCTGGTCACGACTACCATCGGTATCACGGGCAGGGACGGTATGTACCGCGTTCTTTGCGCCATAGAGTCGCGGGATTACGATGCGCTCTTTGCCATCGTGGAGGATATGGTGTCCTCCTCGTACGCTCTCGCGGTCTTCTGGCAGGAGCTGTTGGGCTACTACCGTGATATGCTGGTCACCAAGACCACGAGTGCCCCCGAACGATACCTCGACCTGACCGACGTTGAGACCCGTAATCTCAACGAGGTTGCCGCCCGCATGACCAAGGAAACCATGCTGTTCCACCTCGGACTTTTGGAGGATGCCCTTTTTGCCATGCAACGCGCCTACGCCGTCAAGCGTACCGTTGCCGAAATCACGCTGGTGCGTATGTGCGATCCCGCGCTGGATTCCTCGACCGAATCCATTCTGGCGCGCCTCGCCCGCGTGGAGGAGCAACTCGTCGCAGGTGTTCCCGCGATCCCCACTCCCACCTCCGTGGCGCAGGAGGCACCCGCGCCTGCCCCCGAGAGAACCCAGCCCAATCCGACTCCGGCAACCGCCGTTCCCGCTCCCACCGCGCTCGTGCAGGAAACGCCCGCCGCGCCCGTGGTAGCCACCGCCCCGATAACGCCTCCCACTTCCGCAACCGAAGGGAAACAGCGCGTTCTGCGTCCCATCCGCGTGTGGGCAGAGATCGTAGACCGCGTGCGTGTCACCAGCCCGATGGCGGCGTCCTTTTTTGGACGATCTAAGGCGTACACCACCGAGTCGGGACAGATCGTGATCAAATTCGCGAGCGATTTTGAGCGGGATATGGCTCGCGGAGAAGGCGCGCCCGAGGCGCTTCGAGCCGCGCTGTCTGTGACGCTGGGACGTAAGATCGAGGCGCAGGACGTGATTCCCGAGGTGGAAAATGAGAAAGCCGCCGAGGATTCGCTCATCGACCTCATCCTTGAGGCTGCCGAGACCTCGGGGGCCGAAAACGCGGATTCCGAATAAAACTTCCATCAGAAAGGAATAAATGGCCATGATGATGTATATGCGCTTTCCCGAGGGAAAGAAAAAAGCCCTGACCTTCAGCTACGACGACGGCGTGGAGCAGGACGTTCGCCTTATGGAGATCTTCAACCGCTACGGTATGAAGGGTACGTTCAACCTCAACGGTTCGCATTTTTTGGCGGAGGAGCGTACCTTTGCCGAGGGGGATATCCACCGACCGATGGCGCGCCGTCAGGCACTTGAAGTATACGGCGGTGAGCTCGGAAAAAACCACGAGATCGCCATCCACAGCTACACCCACCCCTTCCTTGACCGCGTGCCGCGCGAGATCGCGGCGTATGAAACCGTCAAGGATCGCGAGTGCCTGGAAAATCTGTTTGGCCGCATTGTCCGCGGCTGTGCCTACCCCATGGGCACGTTCAGCGACATGACGGTCGAGGTGCTTCGGAATTGCGGCATTGCCTATGCCAGAACCACCGTGTCCACGGGGGGCTTTGGCGTGCCGAGCGATTGGTTGCGTATGCCCGCCACCTGCCACCATAACGACGAGCGGCTGTTCTCCTTGGCGGACACATTCCTGGGTGACACCCCCAACTGTTGGGTTGATCCTTGGCTGTTCTACGTCTGGGGACACGCCTATGAGTTTGATATCAATAACAACTGGGACCGCATCGAGTCCTTCTGCGAGAAAATGAGCGGACGGGACGACGTGTGGTACGCCACCAATATCGAGATCTACGATTACGTGCAGGCGTACAACGCGCTTCGCTTCTCGGTGGAGGGCAAGATGGTCTACAACCCTTCGGCGCTGACCGTGTGGTTCGAGTACGGTGACGTATCGGTCAAGGTCGGCCCCGGCGAGACCGTCCGATTCAGATAAAACATAAATAATTTGAATATAAAATTTAGGAGGATACAATCATGAGAGCAAATTTACCTAAGGGAATGGGCGGCGGCCCCCAGAACATGCAGGCCATGATCCGTCAGGCGCAGAAGATGAAGGAGGACATGGCGGCAAAGCAAGAGGAGCTGGATGCCCGCGTCTATGACGTCAAGGCAGGCGGCGGCGTAGTTACCGTTCATATCAACGGCAAGAAGGAAGTCCTGTCCATCGACATTGCCCCCGAGCTGGTGGATCCCGACGATATCGAAACCCTGACCGATATTCTGGTCGCCGGTGTGAACGAGGCCATCAAGCGCGTGGAGGAAACCAACAGCGCCGAGATGGAGAAGATCACGGGCGCACTGGATATGCCCGGCTTCTTCTGATCCCCGTATGGCTGAATACATCGAATCCCTCCAACACCTCTCCGAGCAGTTTTCAAAGCTCGGCGGTGTAGGGAGAAAAAGCGCCATGCGCATGGCGTTCTCGGTGCTGGATATGACACCCGAGGATGCCGATGCGTTTGCGAGAGCCATCGTGGATGCCAAGGCTAAGATCCATCTTTGCCCCATCTGCCAGAACCTCACCGACCGTGAGGTTTGCGCTGTGTGCGACGATCTCACACGCGACAAGAGAGTCATTTGCGTGGTGTCGGATGCCAAGACGGTCATGGCTATGGAGAAGGTCAAGGAGTACCGTGGAACCTACCACGTCCTCCACGGTGTCCTGTCACCACTCAACGGTATCACCCCCGATAAGCTCAAGATCAAGGAGCTTCTCGCCCGTGTGAACGAGGGCGACGTGAAGGAGATCATCGTGGCCACCAACGCCAACGTGGAGGGAGAAACCACCGCCATGTATCTCGCGCGCCTGCTCAAGCCGCTGGATATCAAGGTCACCCGCCTTGCCTACGGCATTTCGGTGGGCACCGATATCGAATTCGCCGACGAGGTAACGCTCTACCGCGCCCTGCAAGGACGGCGGGATGTGTGATAAAAGCACGAAAAGGACAGAGAACCGTCGCGTTTAATGTGCCCCCTGTCAAGTAGACAGACTAAAAAACAAAAGAATTTACAAATTAAATAAGATTCTTTCATCTCCCCCTGCTGCGCAGCAGGGGGAGATTTTCGTCACGCTGCGGTGGCGAAATAATACTCGCAAGGAGTCATACAGTTCAGACGCTTTTGGTAGCGGCGAGTATTGTAAAAGTGTATGTAATTTTCAATGGCGGAAACGAGAGATTCACGGCTCGTAAA
>CAJGEA010000173.1 GCA_904502015.1 uncultured Clostridia bacterium
AACGCCTGCGACGTTCGGGCCCATGGCGTGCATGAGCAGGAAGTTGGTAGGATCGTACTTCTGACCCTCGATCTGGGACACGCGCGCCGCCATGGGCACGGCGGACACGCCTGCCGAGCCGATAAGGGGATTGATGGCGTTGCCGCCCGCAAGAGCGTTCATGAGCTTTGCGGTGAGCAGTCCGCCGCAGGTGGAGATGCAGAAGGCGGCCAGACCGCAGACGATGATGAGAATGGTCTCGGCGCGCAAGAAGTTATCGGCGGATGCAGTCGCGCCCACCGAAATACCCAGGAAGATGGTCACGATATTCATCAGCTCGTTCTGCGCGGTCTTGGAGAGGCGGTCGGTCACGCCGCAGACGTTGAGCAGGTTGCCGAACATGAGGCAACCGATCAGCGCCAGCGCATCGGGCACGATGAGTCCCACGACGGCAGTTACGATCAGGGGGAACAGGATCTTTTCCTTCTGGCTGACGGTACGCAGAGCGGTCATCTTGATGGTACGCTCACGCTGGGTGGTCAGCATCCGCATGAAGGGGGGCTGGATCATGGGGATCAGCGCCATGTAGCTGTACGCCGCGATGGCGATCGCGCCCAGCAGTGCAGGCGCCAGCGTCTTGGTGACGAGGATGGCGGTAGGGCCGTCCGCACCGCCGATGATACCAATGGCGGCGGCCGCCTCGGGGCCGAACATACCCGACAGGAGCGCCAGCGAGAAGGCCACGAACACGCCGAGCTGGGCGCCCGCGCCGATGAGCAGGCTCTTGGGGTTGGAGATGAGGGGGGAGAAGTCGGTCATAGCACCGATGCCGATGAAAATCAGGCAGGGGTAGATACCGAGCTTAACGCCGAGATACAGGAGGTCGAGAAAGCCGCCGTCGTGCAGGACGGTGCCAAAGCTGATCTCCTCGGCAATGAACATATCCAAATGGAAGAGGTTTGCGCCGGGCAGGTTGGTGAGGAACATACCCACGGCGATGGGGAGCAGGAGCAGAGGCTCAAACTTTTTGACAATCGCGAGGTACACGAGGATACCCACGATCACGAACATGACCAGCACCTTCCACGAGTCGACGTTGAAGCTCCATCCGGCACCTGCCAGATCGAACGCGCCGCCACCCGTTTCCGTCGGCTCAAAAAAGAGCTGCCAGATGCCCGTGCCGATCAGAAAATTCAGCAAACTATCAAGCATGGTGATTCATCCTTTCCTCAAAAGAGAATCAGTTGAGGGTGAGAAGGATCTCGTCGGTCTTGACGCTGTCGCCGCTCTTGACCTCGATGGAGGCCACCACGCCGTCAGCGGGAGCGGGAACGTCATTCTCCATCTTGAGTGCCTCGATCACGCAGACAGCGGCGCCCTTCTTAACGGTATCGCCGACCTTGACGTTGATCTTAAGGACCGTGCCCTGCAGGGGTGCCTTAACGGCAACTGCACCGGCAGCACCCGATGCCTTGGGAGCGGCAGGAGCGGGAGCAGCGGCAGGTGCAGGGGCAGCCGCCACGGGGGCGGGGGCAGCCGCGGGAGCGGCTACGGGAGCGGGAGCGGCACCTGCGCCGATCTCCTCCACGGTGACGTCATAGGCTACGCCGTTTACGGTTACGTTAAATCTTTTCATGATGATAAAATCCTTTCGTATCAATGAATTATGCGCTCGTATTCCGGCGCGGGATCAGCGATTCCAGGCGCCCTTGGCACCGCTCGTGCGACCACCGACGCGGCGGAAGGACACCACGCGGAAACCGTTTGCAAACTGCGATTTCAGGGCGGGATCGGAGTCGATCATAGCGGCAATGGCGGCGGTGATGGCGGCAACGGTTGCGCCGTCTGCACCGTCAGCGATGGGTGCTACGGGAACGGGAACAGGTGCGGGGGCAGGTGCTTCCTGTTTAGGAGCGGCTGCCGCAGGCTTGGGCGTGCTCTTTTTCTTCTCGCGGAAGAAAATAGTAAGGAGCAACCACAGCAATGCCAAAACGGCGAACACCATACCCATACCCAGCACCGTCATACGACCGGCGTAGGCCAAGCGGGCAGGCGAGAATGCGCCGCCCAGATCCTCCTCGCCCGACGCGTCGGATCCGAGAGAGGATTCCATCGTGGTTTCAGCTCCCTCTGCGGCGTCGGTGGCGAAGCACACCGTGGTCATAGCGAAAAGAACCAGCAGAGTGAGAGCGATACATATCAGTTTCTTCATAGCGTCAGCATCCTCCGTTACAGAGGCAGAACGCCGTGCTTGCGGTCAGGGTAGCAATCTGCCTTTTCGGACAGCATGTAGAGGGCGGCGCACAGACGGGCGCGAAGCTCCTCGGCGGGAATGATATCGTCAATGTCCCCATTTTCAGCAGCGGCGGTGGGTGTGGCATAGGTTTCCAGCCACTTGGCCTCCACGTCGGCGCGGGACTCGGTGTGGGTGATCTGATCGTTCCAGACGAACGCCACGGCACGCTCGGGGGGCATGACCGAAATGACCGACGCAGGCAGAGCCAGCGCGAGGTCGGCACCCAGCGCGCGAGAGCCCAGCAGGGTGAACGCCGCA
This sequence comes from uncultured Clostridia bacterium, assembly GCA_904502015.1. Classification (GTDB taxonomy): domain Bacteria; phylum Bacillota; class Clostridia; order Oscillospirales; family CAG-272; genus CAMEON01. The sequence goes on from CAJGEA010000173.1 coordinate 2,534, forward strand.
CCGTACGCCTTGCCCGTCACCACACTGATCTTAGCGCAGTTCGCAGTAGTGTAGGCGCTCGCGAGCTTGGCAAACGCGGTAGCCTGCTCGGGATCGTTCGCAGCGGCCACGCCCGTGGAATCCACGAGGGTTACGACGGGGATGGAGAAGCTGTCGCAGAAGGATACAAGGCGCGCGGCCTTGCGTGCGGCGGCGGCGGTGATCTGACCGTCATTCATCGTTGCGTCGGTGGAAATGACACCGCACAGGCGGCCGCCCAGCTGGGCGAGCGCGGTCACGATCTCGTCACCGTAACCCTCGTACAGAGTCACGGCACGCGCGTTATCGGCAACGGCACGGATCAGGTCAAGGCCCGAAAGCCCCTCGATCATCACAGGACGGTCGGGCGCGTCCACCCACTCCACGTCCGCAACGTCGCGGTTATTGGAGGGCAGGAGTGCCGCCAGCTCACGCACGGCGGCGACAGCAGAAGCACCGTCGGCGGCCGTGATGGCAGACAGTCCGCTTACGCGGGCGGTGGCCGCATCCGCCTTGCCGCCCACCACGTTGGGGGCATTGACGTACAGCGCGGACTCACCCTCGGCGGTCACGGTGAAATCAAACATTGAGGCGATGACGGCAGCCATACCGCCGCACACACCGCTCACGTAGGCGATCTGGGGGATGATGCCCGATGCGTTGGACACGCATTTCATCACGCGGCCGTATGCCGAAAGCGCGGTCGCGCCATCGTACACCACGGCACCTGCGCTGTCGAACACGCCGATGACGGGCGCGCCATTGCGCACAGCCTGCTCGTAGAGCTTTTCGATCTTGGCGGCGCCGATCTCATCCAGCGCGCCCGCCTTGCGGTCGCTATCCTGCACGAAGGCAAAGGTCAGCTTGCCCTCAATCGCGCCGTAGCCGCACAGTACGGCATCATAGACGTCTGCCTCGCCGCGGCGGCGGATGTACGCGCCCATTTCCACGAACGTCCCCGCATCAAACAGGGATACGATCTCGCGGCGGCCCTTGGTTTCCAGTTTTTCCATAGTCAACTTCTACCGTTTCCTTTCCCGACACGCGGCAGGATTCCCCTTGCGGGAATACCGCGATCCGAGGCGATCCTCGGTGTCGTACCAACAATTTTTGCCCCTTTCGGAGGCTGTGAGAAGGGTGTTTTCGTAAGAAAACCACTCTTCCCCAATTTACCATAATTGTATCATATTTCAGTCGCAGAGTCAACCAAATCGGAACATAATCAACATAAATTATTGTAAATAAATTGTGAATCTCAGAAAATTACAAATTGGGGTTTGTCGGGGGGTTTATTTAGCCGCTGTAGGGGAGGCCCTATGTGGCCTCCCATGGGCGCCCACACAGGGGCGCCCCTACAGGTAAAACAGCAATATTCCTTATCGGGTATAGATATTCTTTGGTTTAAGGGTGTAGGGGCGTTCTTTGAA
>CAJGEA010000174.1 GCA_904502015.1 uncultured Clostridia bacterium
AAATTTGGATTTGTCGAGCAGGGGTTTCACCCCTGCACCCCACCAGAACCCTTTTTGAAAACCTCCTCACTTCGTTCGGTGCGAATTTGCCTTCAGCAAATATCGCGAAGGGTTCTGGACTCCCCAAAACCTTAAAAAACATATATTTCAAAACGCTCTTTTAAATATATTTTTTGAAGGTTCTTGAGGGGGTTCGGGGGAACTTCTTGCAAGAAGTTCCCCCGGCGTTCTCCCAGATAAACCCCAATTTGTTTGAGAGGTTAGATTTTATTCAACTTTTCCATGCTTGAAATGTCGGCGGATGAGAATCAAAACAGCCACGCCCAGTATGGGGAACACGGAGCTGACCAGCATGGCGGCTTTCATACCCACCTGATCGGGGGTGAGCCCAAAGCGGAATCCCATTTCGGTCGCAAAATTGGTGACCGAGACTTGATCGGTCACGATGCCGAGTAGCTGGGGAGCCACCGATGCGCCCAAATCCCCGCCTGCCGCCATAAGGGCAAAGGCCGCGATCCCCGCGCCGTGGATGTTTTCCTCCATCAGAATCAGCGTGCCGGGCCAGAGCATGGAGGTAAACAGCCCCGTGAGAATGCAGGCGATGAGGGAAATCGCAACGCTGCCCGAAAGACCCGCCAGCACGTAGCAGACGGCGGCACCCGCCATGCCGATCAGCAGAACGCGGTAGATATGCTTCGCGTAAGCCGCGTAGGCAATGCGGGCAATGCCCAGAAGAATGGCGAAGGCGGCCATGCCCACGATGTCACCGATGGATTTATCGATGTGCAGAGCGGTTTCCACAAAGCCCGAGATCCAGTTGCTCATGGCGTTTTCGGCGCAGCTGCCAAAAAAGATGCAGGCCACGCACAGGGCGAGCCCCACGAACCGCCGCCGCGTTTTGTCGGCGGTTTTCTGCTCGGGCCCGTGGGAGGACATATCGGGTATGGGGGAAAACATGAAAAGGACGGCGGGGATCACGGGCAAAACGCCGAAGAACATGGTCAGATACATCCAGCGCTCGGTGCCAAAGAGGGCAAAAAAGGCGGTGCTCACCATCACCACCGTGAACACGCCAAAGGCGTAGAGCGAGTGGAGCAGGCTCATGTCACGCCCTGGATTTTTGGAGGGTATGGCGGCGATCATGGGGCTGAGCATGACCTCCGAGAGGCCCGCCGCCACCGAGAAGATCACGGTACCCACGAGCAGCCCCGCGTATACGTGGTTGGGAAACAGCGTGGGCGAGAGGGCGTACAGGAACATACCCGCCGACGTGAGCAGGGGCATGACTCGCGCCAGAACGCCTACGTTGAAGTACTTGGAAAAGAAGGTAAATGCCAGATCAATGGCCAGTTGGGTGCAGAAATTGACCAGCACCAGCGTGCCGAGCAGGGTGTAGGAAACACCGTACATCCCGTGCAGAGTCATGAACAGGAGGGGCGGCAGGCTGAATATGGAGGACATGGTGAAGTAGGCGGCGTAGCACGCAAGCTTGGTGCGCCTGAAATTGGGGGTGGTCATGGCGGTGGAGTCCTTTCAAAATATCGGGAATGTCAAGAGGGGGAGTCAGCGTCGTGCGTCCTCCTCGGGGGAGCGTTTCAGGATCTTGCGATAGTTGCGGTAGAAGGTGGTGTAGTTGTCAAAGTGGCAATGCTCGGCGGCAAGGGTGGGGGAGAGTCCGTTTTTGATGAGCCCCTGCGCGTAGAGAATGCGCTTTTTGCTCACGTATTGCCGCACCGTGATGCCAAGTTGCTCCCGAAACACGTGCTCCACCCACGAACGGCTGACGAAGAAGCGATCGGCCAGCGCCTGCGCGCGCAACGGCTCGCTCGGGTGCTCGTCGATATAGCGCAGAATGTCGGTCAGCGCGTCGTTGCGTTGCACGGCGCGGTTGACGGGGGCGGCAGGGGAGTATTTCATGGAGATCAGTGCCTCCACGATCAGGCAGCGTGTCAGAAGCGCCAGCTCGTCCTCCGTCACGAACGCCTCCGCCTCGCATACACGGTCAAAGGTCCGCCGCAGGGGATCGCCCTTGGGCAGATTGCGGATCTCGGCGGCGGTTTGCGCCACGTCCCCCAGTTCGTCGGGGATCGTGTCCTCCGAGAATTGCACGACGCACCGCTCGTATTCGGTGTTGTCCTGCGGAATGAGGTAATGGAACGTGCGGGGGCGAATGAAAAGCAGGTCGCCGGGGATGAGATTGTAGGTCGTGCCCTCGATTCGGTACTGCGCCGAGCCTTTGAGGAACAGCAGGATCTCGTACTCGTTGTGCATGTGGCGATGGTGCGCCTCGCGGGTGGGAACGTCAATGGCGTGGCCGAATATGCAAAAAGGTTTTTTTGATGGCTTCATACAGCTTGGTGGCCTTTCTGTAAAAACACTTGAAACGTGGGGAATTTGTATAGAGATGGAGAAGACTTTTTGTGAATCTTCATATATTATATCTATTATATCACAAAAAAACAGAAAATGCAATGATAAATGCAAATTTTTATATTTACTATTATTTTCTGCAGTAGTATAATATATCTGTACATCTATATTGAGAGAGGTATCCTATGATCAAACTCAGTGCTTTTTCGGACGAGGCGTGCGACGGTCTGCGGGGGCAGATCGAGGCCATGCTGGAAAATAACGTTTACATGACCGAGCTTCGCTCCATCGACGGCGTCAACATCAAGGACATGACCGAGGATATGGCGAGGGAATACGCAAAACAACTGTCTGACGCGGGCATTGCGGTTTCGGCCATTGGATCGCCGCTCGGCAAGGTTTCCATTGATACCGATATGGACGAGTACGAGGCCGTGATCCGCCACGTCTGCCGACTGGCGAATATCTTTGGCACCGACCGCATCCGCGTGTTCAGCTTTTTTGAGGCGTACGAGGCGCGCGACCGCGTGATCGCCGCCATGCAGAGAATGGTGGATATCGCCGCCGAGTACGGGCTCACCCTGTTCCACGAGAATGAGAAGGACATCTACGGCGACACCGCCGACCGTGTGCTGGATCTGCAAAGAAACGTCAAGGGGCTGAAATTCATCTACGATCCCGCCAACTTCCTGCAGATCGGGGAGAGCACCGATCGAACCTTGACCGAGATCCTGCCCCTGTGCGGGCATTTCCACATCAAGGACTACGATACCGCGAGCGGCGAGCTGGTGCCCGCGGGCATGGGCTCGGGGGAGATCGGGGCGATCATTGACGCGATTTGCGCGGTCGAGGGGGACGCCATCCTGGTGCTGGAGCCCCACCTCAAGGTCTTTTCGGGTTACGCCGCCATCGACGGCGAGCCCATGAAGCACCGATTCGATTTTGAAACCAACAGACAAGCCTTCGACTTTGCCGCAGGGGCACTCGGAGATTTGCTGAAAGCACATGGATATACCGCCACAAAGGGAGGATACGTAAAATGAATATGACATGGGGACTCAATCTGTTTTCCATCCGCAATCTGATCGACACAGAGGAAAAATTTGCCGAAACCGCCAAGGCCTTGAAGGATATGGGCTACTCCTATATGCAGTACTCGGGCGGCCCGTTTGATCCCGACCGCATTCGGCGGGTGTCGCAGGAGAGCGGCCTGCCCGTGGTGCTGACCCACGTGCCCTACGACCGTATTGTGAATGATACCGAAAAACTGGTAGAGGAGCACAGACTCTTTGACTGTAATTGTATTGGACTGGGTGCCATGCCTCCCGATGTTCTGACCGACGAGAAGCGGTTTGTTGAAACGGTGGCCGCGCTGGAGCAGGCGGGGGCTCGTATGCAGGAGCTGGGCGCGTCCTTCTTTTACCACCACCACCACTTTGAGTT
>CAJGEA010000175.1 GCA_904502015.1 uncultured Clostridia bacterium
GACCTCATGTACGACACATCCGCCATCCCCACCACCTCCTATGAGAATCTCAGTCCCGAAGGGCTTCTGCGACTCAGCGGTCTGTGGGAGGAACTAAAATCCGACGTTTCGGTCAGCGGTATGATTTATGCCCTGTGTGCCGTTATTCTCGCCGTACTCATCGCAGGCGGCAGTTTCCTTGCCATCCGCAAGCGCTGGCGTGATCGCTATTAAGGTCATCAAAACACAAAACCCCATAGGCCGTCGGCCTATGGGGTTTTCTCTATATACTTGGATCAAAGCTTTTCAAAATCCTCAACCCCGTGCTTACACAAGGGGCAGATGAAATCCTCGGGCAGAGACTCGCCCTCATAGACGTAACCGCAGATCTTGCAGACATAGCCCGTCTTTTTCTCAGGGGCAGGCTGAGGACGGGGCTTGATGTGGGCAAAGTAGTAGGCGTAGGTGACGGAGGGCTCGTCCGACAGCACCTCGGCGGCATCCACCGACGCGATAAACAGCGTGTGCGTACCGCAATCCACGGTAGCGATCACGGTGCAGGAGAGGTAGGCATTCGCATACTTGGTGGTATAGAGAATACCGTTTTCAGCACGGACGATGCCATCCTGTCCCTCAAATTTATCGAGCAAGCGACCGCTCTGGAAGCCGTACTGCTTGAAGAAATCGAACGGCACCGACTCGGTCAGCACGGACACGTTGAAACGGCCGTCCGAGAGGATCATATCGTGGGTGAGGTTGGACTTATTGACGGCAACCGACACGCGCTTGGGGATATCTGTCAACTGGGTAACGGTATTGATGATGCATGCGTTGTCCTTACCCTTGTCCTTGGCGGAAAGGAGGAACAGACCGTAGGAGAGCTTGAACATGGCGGCGGGGTTGAGATTGGCGTTGGCGGGAGCCACCGTCTCCTCAACGGTTTGAGTCAAGCCGGCGGCGATGGCGTCCGCCATGATCTCCAGCGATTCCTTCTGGGAAGGATGGAGAGCGGAACGGACGGTGAGGGTCTCGTCAAGGACGGTCACGCCCTTGAGTCCGCCAATGATCTCGCGCATGAGCTTGCCCGCGGTGGGCGCCCACGTGCCGTTCTCAATGAAGGCAACGGTGCGGTTCTGGAAGTTATGCGCGGCGAGATCGTGAAGCAGATTCTCCATGTTGACGAAAATGCCCGCGTTATAGGTGGTAGAGGCAAAGACGAGGTGACTGCAACGGAACGCCTCGGCCACGATATAGGAGGGGTGGGTAACCGACACGTCGAACATACGGATGCGCTTGACACCGCGCTCGGCGAGCTTGGACGCCAGAATATTCACGGTGTTCTCGGTGCCGCCATAGACCGAGGCGTAGGCGATCACAACGCCGTTTTCCTCGGGGGTGTAGGTAGCCCAATGGGTGTATTTATCGATGAGGTCGCCGAGTCCCGTTCTCCAGATCAGACCGTGGAGGGGGCAGATCATGCGGATATCAATGCCCGCAGCCTTCTTGAGAAGCGTCTGCACCTGCGTGCCGTACTTGCCCACGATATTGGTGTAGTAGCGGCGCATCTCGTCCATGTAGCCCGACGTGAGGTCTGCCTCGTCGGCAAAGAGGTTGCCCGAGAGCGCACCAAAGCCGCCAAAGGCATCCGCCGAGAACAGAATCTTATCGGTGGTATCGTAGGTCACCATGACCTCAGGCCAATGCACCATGGGCGCCATGACGAAGGTGAGGGTGTGCTTACCCACGGCGAGGATGTCACCTTCCTTGACCACGTAGCAGTTATTCTCAAAGTCGCAGGACGGGAAGAACTGCTTCATCATGGTCACGGTCTTTGCGTTGCACACGATGGTCAGGTTGGGATAGCGGAGCAAAAGTCCCTCCAGCGAGGCACAATGGTCTGGCTCCATATGCTGAATGATGACGAAATCCAGCGTGCGGCCGTCAAGAGCGGCGGCGACGTTGGCATAGAACTGATCGGCGACGCTACGGTCCACGGTATCGAACAGCACGGTCTGCTCATCGAGAAGCAGGTAGGAATTATAGGACACGCCTGTGGGGATGGGGTAGACGTTTTCAAACAGAGCCATGCGGCGGTCGGACGTACCGACGAAGATCAGCTCCTTGGTTATATTCTGAATGCATTCCATAGTATTTTCTCCTCATGAATGGATTTTTATAAACAAAAGGCAACACTCACGCGTGGCGGAGTGCTGCCCGTAGGTTGCAGTTACAACGTGGGAAAGACGGATGCGCCAAACTGTGCAAGCGCGTGATCCTCCTCACCCGTTCCGCCGCTGACACCCAAGCCGCCGACGATCACGCCGTCCACGACGAGCGGGATGCCGCCACCGAAGGTGACGATCTTATCGAGATTCTGAAGTCCGTAGAACGTTCCTCCGGGCTGAACCAGCTTTGAGAGCTCCATGGTAGGCATCTTGACCGCCACAGCAGTGTATGCCTTCTTGACGGCGACCTCGTAGCTGACGAGGAACGCACCGTCCATAACGTGAACCGCCACGGGATTGCCCTCGGCGTTCACAACGGCGACCACGGCGCGCTTTCCTTCTGCCATGGCGCGGGCTTCAACGGCTTCAATCAGGCTGGCCGCCTTAGCAAGGTTCATCACCTTGGCGCCGCCAAGCTGGGATACCACCTGTGCGACGATGCTCTCCATCGAGCCGCCAACGGCGGGAATGGGAGCGGGAGCAGGAGCGACGGGTGCGGGTGCGGGCTCGGTAGCCTTGGGTTCCGTCTGATCGAGGTAGTCCGCATAGCGGGCGGCCACCGTCAGGTAGTCGCAAAGACGGTTGATATACTTCTTAAATGTAGCGGGAACCGAATAGCGGCGATCCATCGCAACGAGATCGCGCTCGGCGCGGCGGGCCACCGATCGGGCCATGTCCAAACGGGCGGATTGCTCGCATCCACCGGGCAGGGCGTCCCGCATGGATTCCTCGGAGAGCTTACCGAGCATACCGTCCATATCGTTTTCAAGGAAGGTGATCTCCTCGGCCGAGAACACGAACTTACCGCTTCGGGGGTCAGCGAGTCCTGCCGAGAGTGTACGGAGAGTCTTTTGCATCCGCTCGATCTTCGCGCGGAACACGGGACATGTGGTCACGGTTTTGACCATGCCGAGTGACGACACGATCTCATCAACACCGCCGATCGCCGCTACGCGCTCGTCAGCCTTGGATACCTGAGACCCCGGCAACAGCGAGGTGAGGCCCGCATCTCCGCTTCCCGTATAGAATTTCTTCTGCTTTTTCTCCATAGTTTCGGTATTTCCTTTGCCCTGTGATGATTGCCGCAAAATGGCACACTTATACATAATTTATTATACTACAAAACGCCGCCCCCGTCAAGGGGGCGGCGCGTTTTTTCTTATGTTTTTTCTGTGAAAATACGATCAGGACAACCGTGTGCTGAGGGCATCAAATGCCTCATTTGCAATCTCGATCGTCTCGGCGATATCGTCGTCCGAGAGCGCGGCATTGATGAAGTGATTGTGGTGGTTGGTGAAGAACACACCGCGTCTGACGCACTCGGCGATCCACGCCTGATGAAGGGCGAGCGATGGATCATCCGCGAGGCGAAGGTAAAACAGCGAGGACGCGCCCGTGACGTGCAGATCAAATCCGTGCGCTGTGGCGGCGGCGGTCAGGCCGTCCGCGAGCTTTCTTCCCTTCTCCATGAGCAGCTTGGGCGCGTCGATGCGCTTCATCTTCTCGATACAAGCGATGCCTGCCGCAAAGGGTACGGCCGAAAGCCAATACGAGCCCGTATAGGACATGGAGGACACGGTGTTCTTGAGGAAC
>CAJGEA010000176.1 GCA_904502015.1 uncultured Clostridia bacterium
CTCTCGCTACCATCATCATGGCGCAGGAGGCTTCCTATGACCCTGCCATCGAGGTGCAAGCGGAGGCGTTTGTCAATCCCGAGGCCGAGGTGGCTACCGTGGAGGACGCCCTGCAGGGCGCGATGGACATCATCGCCGAGGACGTGTCGGACAACGCCGAGTACCGCAAGAAGCTGCGCACACTCACAGTGGAGTACGGCTCTATGACCACACGCGCTGCCAAGGAAGAGGATTCGGTGTACGCCATGTACTACGAGTACAGCGAGCCCATCCGCAAAATCCCCAGTCACCGCATCCTTGCCATCAACCGCGGCGAGAAGGAGGAGTTCCTGAAGGTCTCCCTCACCGTGCCCGAGGACGTGGTGCTGAACTACCTCTACAACTGCGTCATCACCAATATGGCTTCCCCCGCACAGAAATACGTGGGCGCGGCGGTCACCGACAGCTACGGCCGTCTGATCGCCCCCTCCATCGAACGCGAGATCCGCAGCGACCTGTTCGATACCGCTTGCGAGGGCGCGATCAAGGTCTTTGCCGACAACCTCGGTCACCTACTCATGCAGCCTCCGCTCAAGGGCAAGACGGTGCTGGGCTTCGACCCCGGCTACGCCCACGGCTGTAAGCTGGCCGTGGTGGATCGCACGGGCAAGGTACTGGACACCGCCGTTATCTACCCCACCATGAAGAACCGTGTGGAGGATGCCACCCGCGTGGTCAAGCGCCTTGTGACCAAGCACGGCGTGGACGTCATCGCTATTGGTAACGGAACGGCATCCCGTGAGAGCGAGGTGTTCATAGCGGACATTCTCAAGTCCATGGATACCGATTGTAAGTACATCATTGTCAGCGAGGCGGGCGCGTCCATCTATTCGGCGTCCCAGCTTGCGGCTGAGGAATTCCCCGAGTACGACGTTATGCAGCGCTCGGCGGTGTCCATCGCTCGCCGCCTGCAGGATCCCCTCGCCGAGCTGGTCAAGATCGATCCCAAGGGCATCGGCGTTGGCCAGTACCAGCACGATATGAAGCCCGCCCGTCTGGACGAGGCGCTGGGCGGCGTGGTGGAGAACTGCGTAAACTCGGTGGGCGTGGACGTCAATACCGCGTCCTACTCACTCCTGTCCTACATTGCGGGCATCAACCTCACGGCAGCCAAGAACATCGTCAAATACCGCGAGGAGAACGGCGAATTCAAGACTCGCGCCCAAATCACCAAGGTGCCCCGCATCGGTGCCAAGGCGTTTGAGCAGTGCGCGGGATTCTTGCGTATTCCCGACGGTAAGGACATTCTGGATAACACCGGCGTTCACCCCGAGTCCTACGATGCGGCACGCGCGCTTCTCGCTCTGTTTGAATACACCGAGGACGACATCCGCGCAGGACACCTCGCCAAGCTGGGCGAGCAAGTACGCAAGTACGGCGTATCCAAGGTCTGCGCCGAGATCGGCGTCGGCGAGCCCACCCTGCTGGATATGATCGCTGAGCTGGAGAAGCCCGGCCGCGATATCCGTGATGCCTTTGACGCGCCTGTGCTCCGCGAAGATGTCATGTCCCTGGAGGACCTCAAGCCCGATATGATCCTGACGGGTACGGTTCGCAACGTCACCGACTTCGGTGCGTTCGTGGATATCGGCGTGCATCAGGACGGTCTGGTACACATCTCCCAGCTCTCCAATAAATTTATCAAGCACCCCTCCGAGGCGGTGTCCCTCGGCGACGTGGTCAAGGTCAAGGTGCTGGCGGTGGACGTCAAGAAGAAGCGCATCTCCCTGACCATGAAGTTCAAGGAGTGATTCTGTCGTTATCGAACGCTCAGAACCACCGTTTCATGGCTCGCTTGCACCCCGTGCAGGTCTTGAAAAGACAGCCGAGGAGCATGACGGCGACCGCGCCGAGAGCAAGATCGAAATAACGCACGGTACAGCGGTGGGAGAAGGACATACCCTCTGCGCCGCTTGCCTGCGTCCCACTCGCCTGCGTGCTTTTCAAGCCGTTTCCGCCTTGCGCGGCATCGTAATTCGGGATGTGTTGCTTGTCCACCGAGACGGACAGCGACATGGCGGGGGCGCGCAGACATTTGATCCACTCGCATACGGGGCGGGGCAGGGAACTGTCGTCGAGCAGGGTGCTGACGTTGGGCGCAGACTGTGCGCCACTCGATGCGTTATTGCCTTTCGTTTGAGTTGCGTTTTGATTCTGATTCGATTCCGACTGTTGATCCATGACGATACCTCCTGCGGTTTTGTCCGTAGTGTGGACGGCGCAGAGCGTGTTCATGCAAGCCAAATTTTACGCAAAAATCCGCCGATTCCCGTTTGTGGGAATCGGCGGATTTTTCGGTTTTACAATTCAATCAGCTTGCGGAGCGGAGCTGCACGGCGCCGTCGGCTACGTTGATGACACCGGGGCAGTTGGCGGCGTCACCTGCGGCAGTACCCGTGATGGTAGCGCCCGCCTCCACAGTAATGCTCTTGGTGGCCTGCAGAGCATCATCCAGGCACTGGATGTCGATCTTTGCCCCGGCCATGATGTGGATGAAGCCCTTGTCCATGTCCACCTCGTTGTCGGTCTTGATGGCATCCTCACCGCCGGAGAGCTTGAGTGTACCCTTCTCGATGAGGACGCTGTCGCCGCCCTTGAGGATGTTGTTGGGCGCCGAGACCGTGATCTGACCGCCCTTGATTCGAAGGTCGTTCTTGCTGGCAATGCCGTTGTTGTAGTTTCCGGTGACGGTCAGCGAGCCGTCTCCCTTGATGGTCAGATCGTCTGCCGAGTAGAGGCAGGCGTTGGGCTTGGTGATGGAGGGATCCGCAAACTGGTACACAGCGGCATCGGTCAGGCTATTGACCGAGCCTGCCGCCAGCTCGATGACCACCTTGTCGGCGCTCTCAATATACAGGGGCGCGGTGGAGAAGGATGCGGCGGTGAAGTTGTTGAATATCAGGTCGACCTGCTCGGTCTTGGAAACGCGTACGCGGAGCTGACCGTTGCTGAGGTTGCCCGACAGCTCGTAGGTGCCGCCCTTGGTGATGACGAACGCCTGTCCCTCAGCGATGACGCCTGCCGAAGAGGAGGACGAGCTGAGCTTGGTGCCGTTAAAGGTGAGCTTGACGGTAGAGGGAACGGTAGGGGTATTGGAATCGGTGGAGGGGGTAGAGGCGGTGGTCGAGTCCCCGTCCGCGGAGTCCTGATTCGTCGAGCCCGCTTCGGTTTCGGGCGTGGTTTCTATGGTGTGAGGTGTGGTGTCGTCGGGGGTCTTGTTGCCCATGTCGCATGCGGCCAGAGGCAGTGCGAGCGCGGCAACGAGCAGAGCCGTGACGGTTATGTTCCAGAAGCGAGATTTCATATAGGTGATTTCCTTTCTGTTCGGTAGAGGGTGTCCGTGGTGATAACGGTACAAATAGCCACCTTATAGCTATCACATACAGTTTACCCTATAAATGTGTAGATAGTATGAACATTTTGCTATTTTTTGAAAAATAAAATCAATGCCCCGTAATTGGAAAGGTTTCAAAGTTGGATTTGTGCCTGCGGCACGGCTCCGGCTCGGGATAGGTTGTCTCGCGCTTGCCATCTCACCCGAGGGAATGGCTCTTCAAATTTGGATTTGTGCCTGCGGCACAGCTTTGGCTCGGGGATGGTTGGCACGCGCCGACCATCTCCCCCGAGGGCAAAGTGGTTTTCAAATTTGGATTTATCGGGGAGGCGAGGAGAACGACTGTGGGGGAACTTCTTGAAAGAAGTTCCCCCACACCCCCTCAAGAACCTTCA
>CAJGEA010000177.1 GCA_904502015.1 uncultured Clostridia bacterium
CCAGAACCCTTTTTGCAAAAAGGGTTCTGGTGGGGTGCAGGGGTGAAACCCCTGCAAATGCGCGTCCCGACAAATACCAATTTAACGCATGGTCGAATAGAGACAAACGCAGAGTCCGAGGGGGACTCTGCGTTTTTGAATTGCGATTACTCCTCGATCTCGGGGCTGCGGACGATGCGCTTATCGGTGAACACGTCGGTCTCGTCGGTGCTCTTCGTGGAGAACTCCGAGATGACGGCGCCGTCCTCGCCCGCCTGGAACCAGTGCCAGGTCTCGGGCATGATGGTATACTGCTCACCGGGGAGCAGAACGACCTCGTGGAAGTAGGTCACGTCGGTGGCGGGCATTCTGGCGCCGATGGCATCAGCCGAGCCCTCGCCCGCGACGTACAGATACACCTTGCCAAAGCGGCAACGGAAGGTCTCCTCCTTGCCCGCCATGCCCGCGGTGGGTACGTGCTTGTGCTCGGGGCAGGTCTGGTAGGGGGTGAGCACCATTTCCTTGGCGCACACGCGATCGGTGTTGATGTAGGTCAGGAGTTGGAGGCCCACGTTCTCCACCACGCCGAGGCCGAAATCAGCCACCTCAATGCGTGCCTTCTCCTCGTCGGTCAGAACGATACCCGCCTTCTCGTAGTAGGTCAGCGCAATGGCCACTCTCTCGTTATACTGTGCTCGATTCATGATGTAATCCTCCGTATTTTTATCGCTTTTTTATCGCTGATATTTCTCGGCGATCGCCAGCACCTCCCGATAGGGGCGGATGCCGTCGGTCGCGTTGGCTTCAAACAGGCTGGTGGCCGCCACCGCCGAGGCGAAGGACAGCAGCTTCTCGTCGTTGTACTGATGGTAAATGGCATACAAGCTGCCCGCGCAAAACGCGTCTCCCGCGCCCACGCTTCCCTTAATGTCGGCAGGGTTCAGCTTGAGGGAGGGCAGCTCGGTCATGCGACCCGTGGCTACATCCAGACAGAAGCCCATCTCCTTGGCGTGAACCACCACGCGCTCCCGCGTGCCCGCCTCGGCAATCTTGCGCATGGCGGTGCGGACGTTCTCCTTATGGATACTGCCGTCGGGCAGGCGAGGCTCGAGGTGCCAGATACCGCACGCCTCCACCTCGTTGATGATGACGTAATCGGTATACCTCAGCGCGGGCACAATCTTCTTCTCATAGGCATCGAGGTCGTCCGAGCTGACAATGTCAATGGAGGTCTTGATGCCGCGCGATTGCAGGTCGCAGAGGAAGCGCGCCATGACCGTGCCGTACTCGAAGTCTTCCTTATCAAATGCATCCAGCAGGAGGATGTAGCCGATGTGGAAAATATCGCATGAGAGGGTGCCAAGATCAATGTCCGCGGGAGAGAAGGCCGCGTTCGCGCCGCGCTTGTGGAAGAAGGTGCGCTCTCCCGAGGGCAGGCTCATAACGTCGGTGAACGAGGTAGGCTCGCTGTCGGAGACCTTGATGCGCTCGCTCCCAATGCCGTACTGCTCCAGCGTCCTTGTGACGAATCGCCCGCTCTCGTCATCACCGATGCGTCCCAGCACGGTGAGGGGCAGATCGGGATCCAGCTTGGCGAGATCCACCGCGGTATTGGCGGCACAACCGCCTACGCCCTGCGAGATATCGTATATGTTGGTAAGCATGCCCATCGCAGGGTACGCCGCAATGTTTTTGACAAAATCCACGATCAGATTGCCCGCTACGGCAATGCCGTTTCGGTTCTGTCGGGTTTGGCTTTGACAATCCATGATGACCGTCCTCCATCCGTTGAAAATTTACAAAGGGCGCAAATGCTTACATTTATCATATACCCTTTACAGAAAAAATACAAGAGTATAATTCCATTATTTTCAATTTTGTTACATTCATATATCTTTTGGAACGGCATAAAAATATACACCCGCATTCCCCTCAAGCCCTCCCGACAAAGGTAGAAAGAATCTCCAAAGCGGCTTGTCGTTTTTTGGGCATTTCGCTGATTTTTTCAATATGTAGTGAAAAATTGGTTTTTTTAACACAATATATGGTGTTCGGGGGTTGACAAGGGCCACAAGATATGCTATAATGTGTCCACTGACGATTCCCCAAAGGAGCCACCATCCGACATGAACATACAAGGCTATCAAAAGCTGACCCTTCTGGACTATCCCGGGCGCGTAGCGGCCACCCTCTTTCTCGGCGGGTGCAATCTGCGCTGTCCCTTCTGCCACAACGCAGGGCTGGTACGCACCCCCACGGCCGAGCAAAACGCCGAGGAGGAGGTACTCCGCTACCTCGCGGGGCGGCGCGGGATTCTGGACGGCGTGTGTGTCACGGGGGGCGAGCCTCTGCTCCACCCCGACCTGCCCGAGCTCTTGCAAAAGATCAAGGCGCTGGGCTACTCGGTCAAGCTGGATACCAACGGCTCCCTTCCCCGGCGGCTGGAGAGCGTGCTTTCCGCGGGGCTTGCAGACATGGTGGCCATGGATCTCAAGCACGCGCCCCATCGGTATCCCGATGCCACGGGCTGCGACCTTCCCTTTGCCCCCTTTGCCGAGAGCATGGACATCATCCGCAAAAGCGGACTCCCCTTTGAGTTCCGCACCACGGTGGTCAAGGGCATTCACGAGAAGGCAGACATCCTCGCCATCGCCGCACTCGTTGGCGACGATCCCTACTATCTGCAAAAGTTCGTGGATTCGGGAAATCTGCTCGGAGAGGGCAACGCACCCTTTACCGACGCCGAGATGCAAGACATTCTCGCCGCCGCGCGCACCCTCGCTCCCCGCACCGCTCTGCGGGGCTGCTCCACCGAAACCAAATAACCGCAATACCGCTTATTGACCAATGACTATTGACAAGCAGAAAGGAAACAACACCATGTACAGAGTACAAAAAAGAGACGGCAGCATTGCCGATTTTACCATCTCCAAAATTTCGGACGCGATCAAGCAGGCGTTTGAGGCCTGCGACAGACAGTTCAATGACAATATCATTGATTTCCTCGCCCTGAAGGTCACCTCCGACTTTGAGCCCAAGATCAAGGACGGTCTGATCGCCGTGGAGGACATTCAGGACAGCGCCGAGACCGTGCTGATTCAGGCAGGCTACGCCGACGTGGCCAAGGCCTACATCATCTACCGCCGCCAGCGCGAAAAGCTCCGTAACATGCAGTCCACCTTCCTGGACTACAAGGCCATCGTAGACCAGTATGTCAAGAACCTCGACTGGCGCGTCAAGGAGAACTCCACCGTCACTTACTCGGTCGGCGGTCTGATCCTTTCCAACTCGGGCGCCATCACCGCCAACTACTGGCTCTCCGAGATCTACGACGACGAGATCGCCAAGGCACACCAGAATGCCGACATTCACCTCCATGACCTCTCCATGCTGACGGGCTACTGCGCCGGTTGGTCGCTCAAACAGCTCATCGAGGAGGGTCTCGGCGGTATCCCCGGCAAGATCACCTCTGCCCCTGCCAAGCACCTCGCCACCCTCTGCAACCAGATGGTCAACTTCCTCGGTATCATGCAGAACGAGTGGGCCGGCGCACAGGCGTTCTCCTCCTTCGACACCTACCTTGCTCCCTTCGTCAAGGTGGATAACCTCTCCTACGATCAGGTCAAGAAGTGCGTAGAGTCCTTTATTTACGGCGTCAACACCCCCTCCCGTTGGGGCACCCAGGCACCCTTCTCCAACGTCACGCTGGACTGGACGGTACCCGCTGACCTGAAGGACGAGCCCGCCATCGTGGGC
>CAJGEA010000178.1 GCA_904502015.1 uncultured Clostridia bacterium
CAAAAGCTCCTCGGACATACCCTGAATGACAAACCCCGCAAAGAATAAAAGAATCCACCCGACCTGCGGGGGATCGGCGGGGATGGTCACGGTCAGGCTCCCCGTAGCGATGCTCAAACCGACAGCCGCCGCAAACAGACCTGCGCCCGCAATCAGGCCAATGAGGTATTCGGGCAGAGCGTGACGGCGGACGATACCCATGGTTTCCAGTCCGCGCCGCTCGTAGGAGTGGCACCATACGATGCATACCACGATCGTCCAAACGGTGGCAAGCAGCCGCACCCACAACTCCCACACGGCCCTGTCCCCCACAATGGGACTCAAAACAAGAGCCGTGACCCCCTGAAACGCCTGAGAGATACCGAATACCGCCAAGAAAAGCAGGATCAATCGCCCAGTCGGGTGGATATTCCGTTCTCCCTCGTTGGGTTTGGATGTCATCATGCGCGTCTTGTGAAATGGGGGAAACAACGTGCCGCTTTTCATATCGCACCTCCTTGGCTCTCTAAATAATCAAAAAGGACGCAACATGCGCCCGTATATATACAGTATACCATAAATCGAGAGAAATTACAAGCGGTTTGTATGGATAAATTTCACAGCAGTTTTTGTGTAGTTTTAACAAACTTTCGCAAAATATCCCCATACCCTCTTTACAAAATCACAAATATATGGTATAATACAAGTGCGATAGAAAAGTATCGCTATAAGCCCTACAAGGAGGATAAACCATGAAGATCAACATTGTTGGAAGACAGATGAACGTGTACGAGGACACCCGCCTGCTGGTCGAGAAAAAGCTTGCCAAGCTGGACAAGTATTTCAAGTCCGGGGCCGATCCCGAAGCGACCGTCACTTTGAGCCGCAAGAACAACGTATCCTGCGTTGACGTGACCATCAACGCGGCTGGTACCCTGTTCCGCAGTGAGGTGCGTGCCGACGACTTCCGCGATGCTATGGATCAGACGGTGGAGCACATCGAGGGCCAGATCCGCAAGAACAAGACCAAGCTGGCCAAGCGCCTGCGCGAGAACGTGATGGATATGTCCATCATCCCCGACGCCGTCGAGGAAGCCGATGAGGACGAAATCATCATCCGTACCAAGCAGTTTGAGTTCAAGCCCATGAGCCCCGAGGAAGCCATCATGCAGATGAATCTGCTGGGACACAGCTTCTACGTTTTCAAGGACATCTCCACCGGCGAAACCTGCGTCGTATATGCACGCCGAGACGGTGCTTACGGACTCATTGAGCCAATGAAATAAATCACGATAACCAACACGGGGCGGCTCGCAAGAGCCGCCCCACACTTTATTTCTTCAATGTTCCGCGCCATGCCCCCATGCGGAGATCGGTGGGCCATGCGTCAGACTCTAGCCACACGGCAGTCTGCGCGTCTGCCAATACCACCGTAGCGACGTCCCGTAGGGACAGACCCGCCCCGTAGGGCTCCTTGATAATCGGCCCTTGATTTCCAAATATCAGTACGTCACATACATCGATCACGGGCGCAAGCTCAGACAGGAGCGCACTCTCGGAAAACGCCGCGCCGCAGTAGACGAGGCTTTGCTCCGTCGCGCGAATCTCCACCGTGCGAATGGGACGGGCCGAGCGTGCTATGGAATCGTTCTGCACGCGAATATCCGCGTCCTCGGCCACCGAAATATCCGAGCCGTACTCATACAGACGGACGGGCACGCCGTACAGCTCCGCTTTCTCCATACAGGAGAGCATCAGGTAGTAGTCGTCGCTGTCCTGCGGGTTGGGCAAATACAGCTCCCGAACCATCGACTGCCCGAACAGCAGGCACAGACTTCCCGGTGTGCGGGTAGTGTAGTGGGTGAGTACCCATTCCGAAACCTCGGTGGCACCGCGTGCCTTCGCCTCGCGCACCGTATTGAGAAACGACGTTTTGCTTCCGTTGGAGAGATCAATGACCGTTGCCTCCCTGCCGTCGATCAGCACGAGCGATTCGGATGCCTCAGAAGGCTGAACGTAGGAAATCTTATATTTATCCGACTCGGCATACACCACCGCGCCAAAGGCGGTAAAAACACCGCACCAGCCAACGGCAACCATGACGAGTGCCGCCCAACGGCGCCGTTGCGGCAACCGAATGGCGAGCGCCGCAAGGAGCAAAACGGTCAGCACGGCAATCGCCACGCTGACAGCCGCGTGGCGCAAGGATACCACCGCCCACGAGGGCTGGGAGAAAAGCGCCGCCGCGTCGCTCATGGCATCACACACCCACGTCAGCGGGTGCGCCAAAACATTTGCCAAACCCGTCCCCGACAAAAGCAAGCACAAGCATGAGAGCAGGAGCACGGCGGTCATGGCAGGCGCGAGCAGGACGGTAGCCGCGGGTGATAGAAGACTCATCTCCCCGATCGCTACCGAGGTAATCCACATGGAAAAGGTCATGGCGACCACGCCCGTGACAAGCCCCGACGCAATACCCACAAGCAGGTTGCACAGACGGCGCATGAGTGGACGGTTGCCGCGCGGCTTGCATCGGGAAACGTACCGTTGCACCAGGGGCATCAGAATGACCAGCCCGAGTGTTGCCGAGAAGGACATCCAGAACCCCACGTCCATGACCGCATAGGGAAAGCAGGCGAGAATGCCCGCGCCCGCAAGTCCCAGCGAGGTAAGCGGATCGGCGCGCGCGGAGCTCACAACCGACAGATACACCGTCCACAGCATAATCACGGCACGTGTCGCTGAGGGGGGAAAGCCGAGGAAAAGCAGATACGCCCCCGCCAAAACCGCGAGCAGAATGGGACGGACGCGGCGCGGGATGCCGACAAGCCGCAGAAGGGATGCCAGTATGCCAAACAGGAGCGTCATGTGCATACCGCTGATCGCCAGCATGTGCGCAAGCCCCGCCCGAGAGAAATCCCGCCTGACCGTATCGGTCAGCACCGAGCGATCCCCCAGCAGCATGGCGGAGGGCAATCCCTCGGAGTGCTTGTCTGCACCCGCCTCTCGTACGAGGAAGGTCAAACGGCTTGACAGCTCGTGCCGAAGTGCGCCGAGGCATACCCAAAACAAACCGTCCTCACGGTTCGTCACGGTGTAATCGGTTTCCTCAAAGGATAGGAGAGCCACGCAAAAGCCGTCTGCCAGCATGGCGTTTTCATCATAGGCATCCGAGGCCGCCGCGGCAAGATCCGTAACGGTCGCCGTCATCTCCACCGCATATCCCGCCTGCAAATCGCTCACGTAGTAGCAAGACAGAATGGCGGTTCCCTGCGCGGCTTCTCCGTTGATGCTCCGCAGGGCAACGGCATAGGTTGTGATGTGATCTCCTCCGCCGCGGCGCTCGGTCACGACTGCCTCCACGTGGCACTCGGTATCCAGTACGCCCTCAAACCGTCCCACCGCGCCGTTCGGGGTTTCAAAATGGTGGCAAAAGCAAGCAAATCCAAGTGCCGCAACCA
The DNA here is from genome assembly GCA_904502015.1 of uncultured Clostridia bacterium. Lineage (GTDB taxonomy): Bacteria > Bacillota > Clostridia > Oscillospirales > CAG-272 > CAMEON01. Next base: position 3,441 of record CAJGEA010000178.1, read on the forward strand.
GAATGGCCAGCGGACATAGGAGCGCATAGCCCCACCGACGGCGGCGTAAGAATACTACCGCCAGTACAAGGGAGACGGCGGCGACAACACCAAGCGCGATCCACCTACCCGTAAAGGTGAGGAACAAACCCGCCGAAATGCTTGCCATAAACAGAGCGCATAAGCAGAACAGGGGTCTGCGATACCATACGGCCACAGGCTCATCCCTCCTTTTTGTCAAAATTTGTCTTATTATAGCACG
>CAJGEA010000179.1 GCA_904502015.1 uncultured Clostridia bacterium
CGCACCACCACCATGCCCATCCACGTCAATCTCATCCCCGTCAACGAGGTGACCGAGACCGGCTTTGTGCGCTCCTCGGACGAAGCGGTCAAGGCGTTCGCCGCCGCGCTGGAGAGAAAGGGCATCCGCGCCACGGTACGCCGCACCCTCGGTGCCGACATCAACGCCTCCTGCGGTCAGCTCCGTCGGGAGGAGGGGCAGAAGTCTGACGAGGGGATCGATTGATGAATCACCCTCTCACCCGCTGTCGCGGGAGCACTCCCGGAGGGAGAGCCTTTCGTGAGCCTCCCCCTTTGGGGGAGGTGGCACGCCGTAGGCGTGACGGAGAGGGAAAAACAGCTTGATACACAAGGAGAATCTCTATGTACGCCTTTGAATCCTCCGGCTCGCGCAAAGCCCTGCACGCCATGACCATCGGCGCGTTTATCGGCGCGGTCGCCCTCATAGCCTCGTCGGGCGGAAACATCATCCCCCCCATCATTCTACAGCTCGCGGGCATCATCCTCGCGGGCGTGTCGGACTACCTGCTCACTCGCTATTCCCTCAAGGTCTACCGCTACGCCATCGAGCCCTCGGGCATCACCGACGAGCACGGCGTGGAGCAATTCGACCTCGTCATCACCGAGATGGTGGGCCGACGCTCGGTTGTGGTGTCTCGCGTGTGCCTGCGCTCCATCGACCGCGAGGCCGTGACCGTTCTCCGCCGCGATGATCCCAGCTTCAAGACCGCCCGCACCGCCGTCTGCTCCACCTACCAGAAATTCCGCTATATCAATACCCCCATCGCCCCCGCCGAATGCTATATCCCTTTTCCCTCCGAGAACGCCATCATCATCATCCCCCCCGACCCCTACATGGTCAAGCATTTGCGCGGGGAGTGAGATTGCAGGGGTTTCACCCCTGCACCCCACCAACCCCCTTTTTGAAAAAAGTGTGTTGGATCCCTAAAAACTTTAAAAGAGATAATTAGCCTACCCCGGACGTTCAAATTTGGATTTGTCGAGGAGTTTGATACCCTCCCTTTACGGGTCATTCTGAGCGGAGGGCGAAGCCCGAAGTCGAAGAATCTCTTTACCCAAGCGTGATCCTTCGACTCCACCGCTTTGCGGTGTCGCTCAGGATGACCCCTTTGGGGAAGGTGTATTCAAACCACAAACACCCCGATAAACCCCAATTTGAAACCGACAAACTATTTAACCACCATCATCCCCTACGGAGTACAACATGATCGTTTTAAGCACAACCGACCTGACTCTGCGCTTCGGCACAACCACGGTCCTCGAAAACATATCCTTCTCGGTCGACGAGCGCGACAAGCTGGGCATCATCGGTGTCAACGGCAGCGGCAAGTCCTCCCTCTTCAAGCTCCTCACGGGCGAATACGAGCCCACCGAGGGCAACGTCTACCTCTCCAAGGGCAAAACGCTGGGCATCCTCACCCAGGAGGGTGCGTTCGCCGAGGACGGCGAGGACGGCACGGGGGACGAGTGCGCCCTGGAGCACATGCTACACGCCTTCCCCGCCCTGCTCCGCGCCGAGGCCGAGCTGGAGGAGCTGCAAAAAGCCCTCGACGCCGGCGTGGATGCCGCAGGCAGCGACGAGGCCTACGACCGCCTCACCCGCACCTACTCCGCCATGCACGAGAAATTCCTGCGTGACGGGGGCTTGGAATTCCGCGGCCGCTGCGTGGGCATCCTCCGCAAGCTGGGCTTTGACGACGAGCTCTCCCGTATGCCCGTCAGATACCTCAGCGGCGGTCAGCGCACCCGTCTCGCCCTCGGCATCCAGCTCTCCCGTCAGCCCGACGTGCTGCTGCTGGACGAGCCCACCAACCACCTCGACATCGAAACCCTCGGCTGGCTGGAACGCTACCTCGCCGACTACGCGGGCTGCGTCATGGTGGTCTCGCACGACCGCTACTTCCTCGACCGCGTGACCAACAAAACCCTCTGCATCCAAAACCACCGCGCCAAGCTCTACAACGGAGGCTACACCCGCAGCATGGAGCAGCGCCGCATCGACCGCGAGATTCAGGAAAAGCACTACCGCGACCAGCAAAAGGAGATCGCGCGGCAGGAGGCCTACATCGCCCAACAGCGCGCGTGGAACCGCGAGCGAAACATCATCGCCGCCGAGAGCCGTCAGAAAATGCTGGACAAGATGGTGCGCGTGGAGCGCCCTGACTCCGCCCCCAAGCCCATCCGCCTCAAATTCACCGCCTCCCGCCCCAGCGGCAACGACGTGCTCGACCTGCGCGACGTGTCTATGGGCTTTGGCGACCGCACCCTGTTCTCCCACCTCAATTTTCTCGTCAAGCGGGACGACCGCCTGCTCATTCTGGGGCAGAACGGCTGTGGGAAATCCACCCTCATCAAGCTCATCATCGGCCGCCTTGAGCCTACCGCGGGCATCATCGAGGCGGGCTACAACGTGGAGATCGGTTACTACGATCAGGAAAACCAGAACCTCGATCCCTCCGCCACCGTCCTTGACGAGCTGTGGGACGCCTACCCCAAGCTCACCGAAACCGAGGTGCGCGGGGTGCTGGGGCAATTCCGCTTCGTGGGCGAGGACGTCTACAAGACCGTCGGGGTACTGAGCGGCGGCGAGCGCGCCCGTCTGACCCTCGCCAAGCTCATTCTCTCCAAAATGAACCTGCTCGTCCTCGACGAGCCCACCAACCACCTGGATATCGACTCCCGCGAGGCGCTGGAGGCCGCGCTGGAGCAGTTTGACGGCACCATCGTAGCGGTGTCCCACGACCGCTACTTCATCGAGAAGCTGGCGACCCGCATCGTGGAGATCACCCCCGGCGCGGGCATCACCACGGCTGACGGGCAGGGCGGCGACTTCACCGACTACCGCATCGAGCACGTTGGCGAGGCCTACTCTGAGTACCGCCGCTTCATGGAAGCCCGCGCCGCCCGCCAAGGCGGCACTTCCGCCACCCGCCCCACGGCAATGGGTACCACCCCCGCCGCAACCGCCGCTACTCCCTCCTCCTCCAAGGAGGCCTACGCGCAGGCCAAGGCGAACGCCGCCGAGGCGAGAAAACGCAAAAACCGCATAGAAAAGCTCCGCCGCGACTCCGCCACCCTGGAAGCCGAGCTGGATGAGATCGCGGCCGAGCTTGTGGGCCCCGCCGCGACCGACTACAAGCGCGCCGCCGAGTTGGATGCGCGCCGTACCGAGGCCGAGGACGAGCTTATGGCCGTCTACGAAGAGCTGGAAGAGCTGGAGAGCGGCGAGGGGTAAGGAACGATATTTTTGGGGCGTTGCCCCAAACCCTACTTGAAACCTTTTTATAAAAAAGGTTTCAAGACCTCCAAAAAATTTAAAAAATTATAATAAGCCTTCCCCCCATTGACAAATTAAAATGTTGCGATTCAACCCACGTCAAATTGGGGTTTATCTGGGAGAACGCCGGGGGAACTTCTTGCAAGAAGTTCCCCCGAACCCCCTCAAGAACCTTTAAAAATATATTTAAAAAAGCGTTTTGAAATATATGTTTTTTAAGGTTTTGGGGAGTCCAGAACCCTTCGCGATATTTGCTGAAGGCAAATTCGCACCGAACGAAGTGAGGAGGTTTTCAAAAAGGGTTCTGGTGGGGTGCAGGGGTGAAACCCCTGC
>CAJGEA010000180.1 GCA_904502015.1 uncultured Clostridia bacterium
GATGGTAGAGAGATTGAATCCAAGAAACGTGCTGTTAAAGGACATGATGTCACCGTAAACAGCGGATTTGATGGCGGGGATCGCGCCGTCCTTGATGGCGTCGATCAGGGCAAGCTGGTAAGAGGAGCTTGCTGTGTCGATCCCACAGACCTCGGCCCAATTCTTGATCGTCTCGGGATCAACGCCGAACAGGTAGTCCAGCGGATGGTAGATGATCTCCACCACGCCGAGCAGCAGAATGATCTGTGCGATCAGCGGTATGAGGGAGAGCATGGGATGGTACTTGTGGCGCTTAAAGAGCTTGGATTGCTCCTCAGCAATGGTGTCGGCGTCACCGTAGTGGTTTGCCTTGAGAAAATTGACCTCGGGCTGGATCTTGATCATGAGGATGGAGTTCTTGTGAATCCATACCGACAGGGGAAGCAACACCAGCTTAGTGGCCAGAGTGAACAGAATGATCGCCCAGCCGTAGTTACCGACCAGCATCCAGCACCATTTCATCAGGTACCCGAGCGGTATGCAGATATAGTGTAGAATAGCGTCCATTGGATACTCCTTCGTGTGTCAATCGTTGTTGTGGTAGTAGATGTTGGGGATGACCTCCTCACCGACCAGATGCCAGTTGTCAAGGCTCGTGCCGGGGCCCGTGATCTCGTAATGCATATTACTGTAATCACCCTCGTAGAAGGTAGCGCCCAGCACGATCTGCAGATAGTGGTGGCGGGTTCTCGTTTCGTCCTCGGGGACGGTGAAAATGTCTTGTCCGTAATCGGCGGACTTGTCAGAGCCGATTGCGCTCAGCACGGTGGCAAAGACGTCATCGGTGGCGATCTGCGCCTTGGATTCTTTCAGCGCGCCCGTGGATACGCCTGCGGGCTTGGCGAGCAGGGTTGTTACACGAGGCTTGTTGACCGCATAGCGATCCGCGCCGATGTTGCAGTGGTCGCCGAGGATCAGAATGGTGGAATCCTCGTATACCCCCATGCGCTTCATTTCGTTGATATAGGCAGAGATGATCTTGAAGCTCAACTGCATGGCCACGTTGGTGTCGTTTCGCTCCTCGGGTGTGGGAGCGTTAAAATCGGGCCCGTAGGTATTGGGGGTGTGACAGCCTGCAATGTGAATGAAGGAAATGCCATTTTTTGAATCGCGGAAGGTGAAGGGCGCGTCGGTCATAACATCGTAGGAGAGCTTCATGTTCGTGCTGAAAACGGGATGCTCGGTATCGTAGCTGGCGTAGCGGTCGAACATGGGGGTGCTGACTTCTCCTAAAAGCTCTTGCAGAGAGAAGGGGAAGTAGCGGTAGAGAGACAGACGGATCATGTCGAGGGACAGCCATGCGCGATCCACGATCTTGTATCCGATATTTCCCGACGTGTTGGAAACAAAATCCCTCATGTGAGTGGCGTTTTCGTAGCCGTAGAAGCTGTCGGTGTAGACATTGATGTCGTAGCCCTTTGCCTTGAGCTCTGCCCAGTAGGGAGAGGTGCCGTAGGCATTTTGCATATAGTCGAGCCTGGACTCCCCGGTGAAGTCGATCTCAACACCCGTCAGAAGATGGGGTACACCGGGATACGTGCGAGGATAGAGAGTTATATAGTCGTCAAAGTGGGTAAAACCCTCCAGATCAGAGAAAATCTCGGGACAGCCTTTCATTGCCTCGTCAAAGTAGGTGTGATCCATGCGGTCTACAATAAAAACAATGATGTTCTTGTCGGTCGCCAGCGTGTCCAGATTTTTGACGGTCAGAACTTCGTTGTCAATGGTGAGATCGCCCTGATAGCCTACCTTTTCGGTGGCATACACGTCGGTGGAGAGGGAAACCAGCAGGAAGTTGACGGCGGTCATGCCTATGAATGCAATGAGTACGACGACGGAGACCATCCGAACGATTTCCTTGAATCGGCGGAGCAGAGGCACAGCTGCTGCGCAGGAGAATACAACAGCCGTCCAAATGGAGATGTTGATTGCTGATTTCAGAGGAGATATACCCTCACCTACTCCGTCACCCGACAGCGCGCCTGCGCCGAGGCTCAGGTAATTGCCTTGGAGGAAAAACATCAGGGATAGACCGAACGCAAGACCAAAGAAAATTTCAAAGGCGCGGCCGCGCGCCAGCATGAGAAGCCCAAAGATCAACGCAGCGGCAGCTACGGCTACGACGGCGCACAGCCCCCAGAAATCCCAAAGCAGGAATTTGAATTCGCCCATGTTGTTGCCAAAGATCTCGAACGGGCCGAAAAGGCACAGAGAGAGGGGGGCGAAAAGGGCCAGCAACAGGCAGGGAAGCCACTTTTCCTTGGCGGTATAGACGGGACGTTTTTTGGGAGTTACCTTTTGCGTGGGCATATCTGACGCAATGTCAGACGTATGAGGAATGTGATCGGGATTCTCATTGAGGCTCTCGTTGAGATTCTCGTTGAGATTCTCTTCGAGATGTTCGTTGTGCGGCGAGTTCATAGTGGACCTCCGTTCCTGCGTTTGCTGAATTTTTTGGGCAAATGGAAAATTTGCATACATATTATATTATAACATATTTGTGCTCACTTTTCAAGCGAATTGCTCAAAATAATTGATAGTTATATTTTCCCTGCCTGTTTACATCGAGAGCCGTTCTGAGTGAACCGCTTGCGACGAATCGAAGGTCGCTGCCGAGGGTTGAATTCGTGATGGGTTGGATATTACGTATCCTCGAAATAATCCCCGCGTTGACCGAGATTGTACTGGTATCCGCAGGCATAGTGCGCGTTGACCATGGCGAGCCGCGCGTGCTTGTGCGGCATCTCTCGCCCGATGTGAAGTACCCGATTGACGTGTACGAATCCGAATAGGCGCGGCGGCAAATGCGTCACGATGTCCCCGCCGTTACGCACGGGCTGAAAGGTCGCCCACCGCTCCTTCAATTCGCGCCGCAGGAAATAGCCCCAGTAGCACCGCGGACATCCAAAGCCGTAGCCCTCGAGTCGGCCGCGAAGGTCGGGGCGGTGAAACCATACGTATTCGTGCGCCAGCGTGGCAATTGCTGCTCCGTGGGAGTAGCCCACCACGTACACCCGGCGCACGGTGCTGTCCATAATAGTACCGCGGACGTGTGGCTCAATGGATTTCCAGACCGCGAGAAACCCGCGGTGGCAGTACCACGTTACCCCCATGTCGCGGTAGGGTTTTGCGGGGAAATTAAAATTGCTACGCCAGTCCTCGCGCCCCTGTGACCATTCAAAGAGCAGGTAGAGCGTGTCCCCGAAGCGGCGGGTGAGATAGTCGCCGCCGCCCTCTGTCTGTTGGTAGTCGGCCTTGGCGTCAAGGCAAAGGTTGAGAAGATTCAGCAGGTGATCTGAGTTCCGTATTTCGATCAAGGTATGTACCCCCTATACAAGTATATCCCGTATCATACCATGCCCCGAGGGCAGAGTCAATCCCCAAAGTAACGCTTCAGCCGATTTTCAAATTTGGATTTGTGCCTGCGGCACGGCTTTGGCTCGGGGATGGTTGCCACGCGCCAACCATCTCACCCGACGGAATGGCTCTTCAAATTTGGATTTATCGAACGGTTTATAACAACCCATGGTAGGGGCGCACTGTGTGCGCCCGCGGGCGTTCAAAGAACGCCC
>CAJGEA010000181.1 GCA_904502015.1 uncultured Clostridia bacterium
AAAGCGGTGGAGTCGAAGGATCACGCTTGGGGAAAGAGATTCTTCGACTTCGGGCTTCGCCCTCCGCTCAGAATGACCCGTTAAGGCTTGGGTATCAAACCCACCGACAAATCCAAATTTGAATGTACCTGCCCATCGGGGGTGATGCTTGGCGCGCGACAACCTGCCCCGAGAAAAAGCCGCACCGCAGGTGGCCGATAAATCCAAATTTGAAAACCACTTTTCCCTCGGGGGTGATGCTTGGCGCGCGACAACCTGCCCCGAGAAAAAGCCGCACCGCAGGTGCCAAATTTGAAGTGCGGTTTCTTGACGAATCTGTGCTTTTGTGATATACTGTATCTAATAAAAGGAAGAGAGGGCAAGACCATGACGCTCATACCCGTATCCGACGTCGAGCTGCGTGAGCGGATTCGACTCAATTATCACCGCCTGACCACGGGCGACTACTACGCCGAGGAACATATTTTCTCGCCCGAGGGCTACGATTGGTACGGCGACAAGGAGGGGCGCGCGCTGTTGGCGTTCGCCTCGCACTATAAGATCAGCGGCGCGGTTGCGCCCTGCATGGAATACCTGCTGTCGCATCTTGAGGAGCATCTGAACGAGCAGGGCTACTTCGGGCCGATCTTTGGCCGCGAGATCCACGAGCAGCAGCTTTCGGGGCATTCGTGGTTCCTGCGCGGACTCTGCGAGCATTACGAGCTGTTCGGGGACGAGCTTTGCCTGCGGGTGCTGAGGGATGTGACCGAGCATCTGTATCTGCCCCTGCGCGGGCGGTTTGCCGCCTACCCCATCCGCCGCGACGGGGCGGGGGAGGGCGGCGTCAGTGGCTCGCAGATCGGGGAGCGGGAGGGCTGGATCCTTTCCAGCGACGTGGCCTGCGCCTTCATGAGTGTGGATGGGCTGTCCCACGTTTACCGCGTGACCCGTGACGAGCGCGTGCGCGAGCTGCTGGACGAAATGACCGACACCTACGTGGCCATTGACAAGATTGCGCTGGGCGCGCAGACCCATTGCACCCTTACGGCGGCGCGCGGCATGGTGCGGATGTATCGGGAAACCGAGGACAAGCGGTATCTGGACGGCGCGGTTCGCATTTTTGATCTGTACGCAAACGGCGGCGGTATGACCGCGACCTACCAGAACCTGAACTGGTGGGGACGTCCCGACTCGTGGACAGAGCCCTGCTGCATCGTGGACTCCATGATGCTGGCGGGCGAGCTGTACCGCTTGACGGGCGACGAGGGCTACCGCACGCTGGCGGCGCGGATCTTCCACAACGGGCTGGCGAGTGCCCAGCGCCCCAACGGCGGCGCGGGCACGGATTCGGTGGTGGCGGACGTTGACGGCGCGGAGGATACCCTGCGCCTGCAAATGTACGAAGCGTATTTCTGCTGCACCATGCGCCTGGCCGAGGGTCTGTGGTATGCGAATGCCAACCGCGACATTCTGGCGGCGCGGGTGACGGGTGAGGTCACGCGGCAGGGCCGCGTGTATGCCGATGGGGATATTTTATATGCCGAACCGAGTGACGGCGCGGAAGCCTATGCCGAAACATGGGCGGAGGTGGACGGCCACCGCCTCGCCCCCCTCGTGAAATACTACAAAATGACCGACGAGGCGGCGCACACCGCCCGCCAACGGGTGCTGTTTGATTAAATAAATTGGGGTTTGTCTTGCAGGGGTTTCACCCCTGCACCCCACCAGAAACTTTTTTGAAAAAAAGTTTCTGGACTTCAAAAAACTTGAAAAAGATATATTTGACAATATCTTTTGTCAATATTTTTTGAAGGTTCTTGAGGGGGTGTGGGGGAACTTCTTTCAAGAAGTTCCCCCACAGTCGTTCTCCTCGCCTCCCCGATAAATCCAAATTTGATAACGCATATGATTTTATGACAAACAACAAGGAGGTGCGCTATGGCGCATTTTATGTGGACGCGGGCGGTATCGGCTCTGGTTGCCGTATTGGCCTGCCTATACGGGTTGACAGTTCTGCCGATTAGCGCCGAGGATGCTGTTCCGGGCGATGATTACGAGGCCAAAAAGGCGGCGTACCGCGAAGCGCTGATGGCCGACGATGTCACCACCGACGATTTTCTCATTGGCTCGTGGGTGTCCTTCTACTCCTTTGGCGTGGACAGCTACGCGAAGCAGTTGGATCAGATGGCGGCGGCGGGCATCAACTTTAACATCTTCCCCCGCGATTTCGGCGAGGGACAGATGCACAGCGAGGGCTACTGGCGGAACGTGGAGACACAGTATGCCAAGCGCAACATGGTCTACCTGATGAACGGCAACATGAGCGAGGAGCTTGTGTCGATCGGCGTGGACTATGCCGAAGGGAAGGCGCATTGCGTGGGCTACCACGTCAAGGACGAGCCCGACGGCGAGATGCTCGCCGACGTCGGAGAGCAGGTGCGCCGCTACCGCGCGGCTGACGCGACGCGCTATCCTTTCGTCAACCTCCTGCCCAGCTATGCGGGGACGGCCGTTCTGGGCGGCACCTACCGCGAGCACGTGGCCCGCTTCGTGGAGGAGGCGGGGGCGGAGAACATCGAGTATCTCTCCCACGATTTTTACCCGTTCTACGAGCGCACCACGGACATGAATATTTTTGCCGACATGGAAGTGATCCGCTCGGTCGCCTACAAAAACGGCAAGATGAAAACGCACGCGTTTCCTCAATCCACATCGTGGTCGGGTATGCGCATGCCGAATATCGACGAGATGCGCTGGCACGTCTACGGCTATCTGGCCTACGGCTTCAAGGCGCTGACCTGGTTTAACATGGTTTGCCCCGTCGGCTTTCGCGAGTCTGTCATTTCCCGCAACGGCACTGTCCGAGATCCCGCGCTGTTTGCCGCGTGGAGCGACCTGAACTGGGAGGTGCGGGGGCTGTCCTCCGTTTTGATGAATCTGGATACCGTCCACGCCTACCACGCGGGCTCCGCTCCCAGCGGGGTCGAGCGCCTGCCCAAGAGCTTCTTCCTTCAGCCCGCGGATGCGGCGGGGCGACAGTTCATCGTCAGCGTGATGGAGCCCAAGGAGGGTGACGACGAGTATATCATGCTGTTCAACAAGAATTATGCGGGGGGCGATATCACCGCCTCGTTTACGCTGGATGCGGCCGCCGGCGTGAAGTGGCTGGAGTATTTCGATCCCTTCATCGGCGAGTATATCCCCGTAGAAATTACGGACGGACAGTTGACCGATACCTTCCGCGTGGGCGAGGGTAAGCTCTACCGCCTGCGCCGTGACGATCCCGCCGCCGCAACCGAGGCGGCTACGGGTGACACCACCACGGCTCCCGCCGTCGGCGAAACCGACACCGCCGCTCCCGCTCATAAGGGCGGTTGCCGCGCGGCCGTCGGCGTCGGCGCGGCGACGGTTCTGACCGCCGCAGCCGCCGCCGCGGCGCTCCGAAAGGAAGAGGACGAACGCGCGTAACCCCCGCAAAATTGGGGTTTATCTGGGAGAACGCCGGGGGAACTTCTTGCAAGAAGTTCCCCCGAACCCCCTCAAGAACCTTCAAAAATATATTTAAAAAAGCGTTTTGAAATATATGTTTTTTAAGGTTTTTGGGAGTCCAGAACCCTT
>CAJGEA010000182.1 GCA_904502015.1 uncultured Clostridia bacterium
CCACCAAACTTTCTTGAAAGAAAGTTGGGATCAAAGAACTTTAAAAATTGTGTTATGAAACTTTTTTCGGTATAACTTTTTCAAGTTTTTTGAAGTCCAGAAACTTTTTTCAAAAAAGTTTCTGGTGGGGTGCAGGGGTGAAACCCCTGCATAACTCGTTCTCAAAGTACCTTCGCGAGGAAGGATTTGAGTCGGTCGCTTTGGGGATTTTTGAAGATCTCGTCGGGGGTACCCTCCTCGATGATGCGGCCGCCGTCCATGAAGATGACGCGGGAGGCGACCTCATGGGCAAAGCCCATCTCGTGGGTGACGGTGATCATGGTCATACCGTCGCGTGCGAGCGACTTCATGACCTCCAGCACCTCGCCCACCATCTCGGGGTCGAGCGCCGAGGTAGGCTCGTCGAACAGCATGACCTCGGGATCCATGCACAGAGCGCGCACGATGGCGACTCTCTGCTTCTGTCCGCCCGAGAGCTGGCTGGGATAGGCGTCGGCACGATCACGCAGACCGACCTTATCGAGCAGCTCCAGCGCCTGCGCCTCGGCCTCAGCGCGGGACTTGCCCAGCAGCTTCATAGGCGCGATGGTCATGTTGCGCAGGATGGTCATGTGGGGGAACAGGTTGAAATGCTGGAACACCATGCCCATGCGGCGGCGGTGGAGGTTAATGTTCACCTTTTTGTCGGTGATGTCCACGCCGTCCACCACGATGGAGCCCTCGCTCGGCTCTTCCAGAAGGTTGAGGGAGCGCAGGAAGGTGGATTTTCCGCTACCCGAGGGGCCGATGATGACCACCACCTCGCCGCGGCGGATGTCGGCGTCAACGCCGTCCAGCGCGTGGACGGTACCCTCGTTGTAGTGCTTTTTCAAACCCCGCACCTGAATGATGGGGGCCGCATCGCCGTGAGCGGCGACCGTCTTGCTTGCAGTATCAGCGCTCACTCTTACGCAGCCTCCTTTCCAGAATGCCCACCAGCTTGGTCAGAATGAGAACCAGAGCCAGATAGATCAGCGCAACCGCGACCAGAGGCATGAAGTTACTATAAGTAATGGAACGGATCTTGATGCCGCCGCGCGTCAGATCGGCCACGCCGATGTAGAAGGCGACCGAGGTCTCCTTGAGCAGCGAGATAAACTCGTTGCACAGCGCGGGCAGAACCGCCTTGAAAGCCTGGGGCATCACGATATGGAACATAGTCGCGCCAAAGCCAAAGCCCAGCGAGCGGCCCGCCTCGGTCTGACCGGGATCGACCGACATAATGCCGCCGCGAATGATCTCGGACACGTACGCGCCGCTGTTGAGACCAAAGCACAGCACTGCCGCGGGGAATCGCTCGATGCCGATGGGCAGGAGAAGCACGAAATAGATGATCAGAAGCTGCACCATGAGCGGTGTGCCGCGGATGAGGGACACGTAGAGCTTCGCGATCTTATCGGGGTAGTAGAGCTTGTCGGTCTTTTCATGCACCACGCGCACGATGGCGGTCAAAAGACCCAGCACGATACCGAGCAAGAGGGAGAGTCCCGTCAGGGCGAGCGTGTTGCCCACGCCCTCCACGAGATACAGCCAGCGGTTCTCCTCAATGAAGTTCTTGTGGAAATCCAGCTTGATGCCGTTGAGCCACTGCTGGAGGGGGGAGGCGGTATCGGGCTTCTCGGCGTCGTAATTCTTCAAGCCGAAGCACTGGTTGATACCGTTGCGGAAGGTGTTGTCCGACGCGATGGACACCGTCTCGCCGCCCACGGTGATCTCGGTGGTGGCGGAAATGTCGTCCTTGACCGAAACGTAGCCGCCGAGCAGGTGGTCGAGTGCCTCGTCCGAGAGATACATCTGCAGATTCTCCTCACGGACGTCGTAGAAGTACACGGTCACCTCACCCGAGAGGGGCTGTGCCTCGGTTTCCAGCAGCTCCATGATATAGCTCTGCACTTGTATCTGGATCATGGTCGCGTTGACCTTCTTGCCCTCGGCCTTGACGCCCTCGGCGTACTCCCAGGCCATGGCGAAGATCTCTTCCTTGTTGGCCTCGTACAACGATCGTACGTCCAGCGTGGTGTACTTGACCTTGACCTCATAGTTGCGCTCACCGCCGGGTGCTACCGAAAGCACCTCAAGCTCGGTCGCGCCCACCACGTACTTGGAGCATTTGGCCACCGAGGTAGGCAGGTTGTCGATCAGCTCGTCGATCTGCGCCTGCGCCTGCTCCTTTGTGAGAGTGGCATCGGTGGTACGGTTGGTCAGATAGTCTGTCAGCACCACGCCGAGGACGAGCAGAACGCAAACCGCGACGATGGACAGATTGATTATGCGTCTCTTTTTCTTTTGACGCGCAAGATTGTTCATGCCTTCAAATCCTCTCTGTTCAACAGACAGAGTGGGACGGTTCCCCATCCCACTCGATCCAAAAAGGGTTTAATTACTTAATGTACTTAGCCACGATACCGGCGATGGTACCATCCTCGGTCAGATCCACGATAGCAGCATTGATCTTGTCGAGCAGATCGGAGTTGCCCTTCTTGACGCAGATGGCATAGTCCTCGTTCGCGTAAGTGGTCTCCAGAATCTTGAGGCCGGGGTTAGCGGCAACCAGAGCCTTTGCGGGCTCGTTGTCGATGATAACGCAATCAACGGAACCGCCCTTGAGCGCCAGCACTGCCTCGTTACCGTTGCTGTACGTGGTCACGTTGTCCTTGCCGAAGTCGTCGGTGGCATAGATGTCGCCGGTGGTGCCGAGCTGAACGCCTACCTTGTAGGAAGCGCCCTCAGCGTAGAGGTCGTCAACGTGGGCGATCGCGGAATCCTCCTTGACGATGATGGCCTGAACACCGTTGGCGTAGCTGACCGAGAAGTCGATCTCCTTCAGGCGATCCTCGGTCACGGTCATACCGGCCATACCGAAGTCCACGGAGCCTGCGTTTACGGCGGTGATGATGGAGTCGAACTCCATGTCTACGATCTCGAGGGTCATGCCCAGCTTCTCAGCGATGGCAGCGGCGATCTCGGCATCAATACCGATGATCTTTTCGCCCTCGTAGAACTCGTAGGGCTGGAAGTAGGCGTTGGTGCCCATCTTCAGAACGGCCTTCTCGCCCTCCACGGGAGCGGTGTCGGCGGTGGTATCCGCGGCGGTGGTGTCTGCGGTGGTCTTGTTGTCATCCTTCTTGTCGCAGGCGGCGAATACAGCCACGCAGGACAGCATCAGAACGGTTGCCAGCAGAACGGCAAAAAACTTCTTCATGATGTTTCTCCTTAAAATGAATTTCGTTGAATAATCTGTGTATGGACAGATGGTAATATTATAGCACAACCGCCGCGTTTTTGCAACAAGCACATTGAACAAAATCCACCGCCGTTCTTGATTGAAATTAGCATATTTATGCATTTTCTCTTGTTTTTTCACAACAAAGCTATGGGTTTTCAAATTTGGATTTATCGGCCACCTGCGGTGGGGCTTTGGCTCGGAGTTGGTTGGTGCGTGCCTGCCATCTCACCCGAGGGGAAAGTGTGTTTCAAATTTGGATTTGTCGAGCAGGGGTTTCGCCCCTGCACCCCACCAGAACCCTTTTTGCAAAAAGGGTTCTGG
>CAJGEA010000183.1 GCA_904502015.1 uncultured Clostridia bacterium
AGCCGTTGACAACTGCCTTCACCTTGCGAATGTTGGGCTTCCAGGTACGATTGGTCTTACGGTTGGAGTGGGATACGTTCTGACCGAAGACAACACCCTTACCGCAAATACTGCATTTTGCCATTACTTGACACCTCCTTAACTATGGTTTCGGGCCTGCCAACGCTTATGGCACGCCTACAACATAAAGCAACAGGATGTATTATACCACAAGTTTTTCAAAAAAGCAAGAGTTTTTTCAAAAAAAATTTTGAACTTCCCTGCTTTTTTTCGCAACTCACGGAAACCCATGCGCCATACCGCGACATTTTTCCCAAAAATATTTGCACATTTGCGCGTCTTCGACGTATAATGGTAGTAGGAGGCGGGAAATTCCCACTCCACTTCATATCAAGGAGGTTCGTTATGAACAACTGCCTTTGCAACATTTTCGACAACAACAGCTGGATCTGGATCATCCTGATCGTCCTCCTGTTCTCCTGCTGCTGCGGCGGCTGCTGATCGCTTTCCCACAAAGGGGGCTGTCGCCAATCGGCGGCAGCCCCCTTCCCTATTATTGTCCCTCGGCTATTATTACAAAAGCCCGAAATCGGGGTGAGCCAGCGACGCCTCTATGCGAAGGAGGCGGTTGTACTTCGCCACGCGGTCGGTACGGCAGGGCGCGCCCGACTTGATGAGAGGTGCGCCCGTTGCCACCGCGATGTCGGCGATGGTGGTATCCTCGGTCTCCCCCGAGCGGTGGGACAGGATGAAATCATACCCTGCCTCCTTGGCCAGGCGGATAACCTCCAGCGTTTCGGTAAGCGTGCCGATCTGGTTGGGCTTGATGAGGATAGCGTTTGCCGCCCCCTGCTCAATACCGCTCTGCAGACGAGCGGTGTTGGTGACGAACAGATCGTCCCCCACCAACCGTACGCGGTCACCCAGCCGCTCGGTCAGCTCGCACCAGCCCGCGAAATCCGACTGATCCAGCCCGTCCTCGATGGAGAGGATGGGGTATTTCTTCACATAGCTCTCCCAGCGGTCGATCAGCGCGCGGCGGGAGAGGTGCTGGCCCCGCTTGGGCAGGATATACTCGTCGCCGTTCTCCTTGTCGGATGTGGCCGTCCCCACAGCCACGACGTCGTCGGCGCGGCTGGCGGCGTACCACTCGGAGGCGGCTACGTCCAGAGAAATCTTGATCTGATCGGTGCCGTAGCCCGCCTTTTCGATTGCGCGGATGAGGTATTCGATTGCCTCCTCATCCGAGCCGAGGTTGGGGGCGAAGCCCCCCTCGTCACCCACCGAGGTACTGTGCCCGTCACGCCGCAGAAGATCCCCCAGCGTGTGGTACACCTCGCTGCCCCAACGCACAGCCTCGGCAAAGGAGGGCGCGCCCACGGGCACGATCATAAATTCCTGGATTTCCATATTATTGGAGGCGTGCGCGCCGCCGTTGAGCACGTTCATCATGGGAACGGGCATACGGTAGGCATCCACACCGCCGAGGTAGCGGTAGAGGGGCATCCGATACCAGTTGGCGGTTGCTCGCGCAGTGGCCAGCGACACGGCAAGCAGGGCGTTTGCCCCTAGCTTGGTCTTGTGCTCGCTCCCGTCCAGCCGAACCAGCACGCGATCCACCTCGTCCTGCTCGCAGGCGTACATACCCGACAAGGCGGGGGATATAATGTCGCAAACGTGGCTGACGGCATCCCGAACGCCCTTGCCGCGGTAGCGCTTTTCATCACCGTCGCGCAGCTCGTGCGCCTCGTAGATGCCCGTAGACGCGCCCGACGGCACGCTTGCCACGCCCACCGTTCCATCGGTGAGCACCACGGTCGCCTCTACCGTAGGGTTGCCTCTTGAATCAAGGATCTCTCTGCCACAACATTTCATGATCTGCGGTTTCGTCATCTGTTACCAGCCTTTCAGGGGCATTGCCCCACGTGTTTCCATAATAGTATGCGGCTAAAATCGGGTAGACATACATTCCGGAGCAGAAAAAAGGGCACGATGCGAGCACCGCGCCCCTTGAAAAAATTTATGTAATTTGATCCACTTCCGTGTTATCGGTTATAGGCAACGTCGAAAGCGTCATCAGTTTCGTCCTCGGGCGCCTCGGTCACGGTCGGTGCGGGGCTGAACATAGGGGGTGCCGTTGCGATTCCTTCGCCCGACCCGCTCAGTGCCTCCTCGGGCTCACTGTCGCGGCTTGCCTCCTCACGGGATGCCTCGGCAATAGACTCCGCGAGCTGGCGGCTCTCCTCCGCCTCGATCTCTGCCAAGCGGACGAAATAGGCGTCCAAACCGTCGGCGATGCCCACCGCCGCCTCCTGGCGGAAATAATCGGTCGCCATCAGGCGGTCGTCGGATTTATTGGAGAGGAAGCCCATCTCCACGATGGTGGTGGGAACCTCGCTCCAGTTGGTACCCGTCATGTTATCCATCTCGCGCACATTGAGCTGCTCGATGCCCGTCTGCTTGCAAAATTCCTCCAGCACCAGCTCGGAGAGCAGGCGGCTGTCCTCATAGGTAGCGGCGCAGTTCGGGTAGGGATTGCTCGCCGAGTGGCAAATGGTCATAGCCCCGTTCATGCTCTCGTCTGTCCAGCTATTGGCGTGAATGCGGATGTACGCGGCGGCGCTGTACTTGTTGGCGATCTGAGCGCGGCGCATATTGCTGATGTCCACGTTATTGGTTTCGCGAATCATCACCACGCTGTACCCGCGGCGGATGAGCTCGTCACGGAGCAGGAGGGCAACCTTGAGATTGAGATCGTACTCCAGCGTATTGGTATACACACCCGTCGCGCCCCAGGTAACCTCGTCCTTCATGGTTGTGGAATCGGGACCGTTGGGCTCCTTGGCGCTGCTGCCCTTGAGCTGGTGCCCCGCGTCAATGACAATAATGTGGCGGCGGTTCGCGCCCTTGCCCACGTAGTAAATATCGGTTCCGCTGTGCGCCTCGCCCGTGTACTCCACCGCGCCCTCAAATATGGCTTCGCTCTCGGCGGCACCGTTGCCGTTAAGCACCATATCGTTGGTATCCACGGGTCGTCCCGTATCGCGCGTCCACAGCCAGTCCCAAGTCGATCCGCAGGAGGAAAGCAGGACGGTGGCAAGAAGAACGGCCGCCGCAACGGTTACGCGAGCACCCAATGTCAGAGACAAGCTGCGCCTTTGTTTTGCGTTTTTTCGTTTCATCATACGATTATCACTTTCATTTCCCGTTATTTGGAATGGTCGGTTTTTGTTTTGTATCCATAGATATTTGTATTATACCACACAGCAGGGGCGTTTGTCAAGTACCGCCTCCCGGCTTTTGGCTTTTTACCGCTTTGCCCACGGCTCCTGTACTCTGAAAAACCGTAAAAAAACCAAAAAAAGTTTTAAAAAACCTCTTGACAAAGCCGTACGCCTGTGATATAATATGCAGGCGTTGTGAAAAAACGCGACGCGGGCTTTTATATGGCGGAATAGCTCAGTTGGCTAGAGCGCTCGGTTCATACCCGAATGGTCGTTGGTTCAAATCCGACTTCCGCTACCACATGGCCCGTTGGTCAAGAGGCCTAAGACACCGCCCTTTCACGGCGGTA
>CAJGEA010000184.1 GCA_904502015.1 uncultured Clostridia bacterium
AGCACCGCGTGCGCCACCATGTAAGGGAAGGGATTTTCAAGGGAAACCGTAGGTTTCCTCTTGAACGGCGCTTCTTTTGGTACGCCGAGCCCGTAAGGGCGAGGAGGCTCTCGCCGTGGAGAGAAAAGTACAGAGAACCGTCACTTTCAAATTCAACGCACCGATAAACCCCAATTTAAACGCTTCACCATCACCCCACCCGAAAGGAGGTAGGCCCTATCAAACGTAAATTTTTCATAGCCTGCCTCTCCCTCGCTCTGGCGGTCGCGCTGTTTACCGGCGTGTTTGCCATCATGGGCTGGGGATCCCTGCTCGGCACGGTGGGCTCCACCATCGTCTACCCCTTCCAATGGGTCGCCACCCGCGCGGGGGACGCCGTTCGCGGCTTCGGCGCGTATTTTTCCGACATGGACGAGCTCCGCGCCGAGAACGAATCCCTGCGCGCCGAGCTGGAATCGGCCCAGGGAGCGCTCGTTGATGCCGAGATCACCCGCGACGAGAGCGCGTGGCTCTACCATTATCTCTCCCTTAAGGAAAATCACAAGGACTACGGCCTGTGCGCCGCCACCGTTATCGCCTTCACCACCGCGCAAAGCGAGAGCGGCGGGGGAGAGTACCTCACCGAGATCACGGTCAACCGCGGCACGCTCCACGGCGTGAGCGAGGGTATGCCCGTGGTGACTCCTCTGGGTCTGGTTGGCGTGGTGGTGGAGGCCGAGATCAACCACGCCCGCATCCGTACCCTGCTGGACACCTCGGTATCGGTGGCGTCGGTCACAACCCGCGCGGCACAGAACGGACTCTGCGAGGGCGACCACGCTCTGATCCACGGCGGTCAGGCGCGACTCCGCTATCTCCCCGAGGAAGCCGACATGGCGGTGGGTGACATTGTGGTCACCAGCGGTCGCGGGAGCGTGTATCCCTACGGCATTCCCGTGGGTCGGGTGGTGGAGGTCAACGCCAACGCTTACAGCCGCACCACCGAGGCGACGGTGCAGCCCTTCGTGGATATGAAGGATTTGACCGACGTGATGATCCTGACCTCGTTTTACCACTACGTGGACGGCTTCGGTACCGAGGAGGAAGCCTCATGAACGCGCCGCGTCCTGAGATTCGGTACGTGCCGTCAAGCCGACGGCGGCGGTTCCTGTCGGATCAGATCCGCCTTGTGGTTCTGCTGGCCCTTTCAGCGTGTTTTCTGATCGCCCTGCAGACCACTATCCTTGCCCGCTTTCCCCTGCCCTTTTCCTGGTGCGGACCCGCCGCGCCCTCGCTGGGGCTGCTGCTGGTGATGGCGGTTGGATTCCGACTGGGTGAGCAAGAGGGGTCGGTGTGCGGTCTGGCAGTCGGCTGGCTGTGCGACGCCGTTGGCAGCCGTGACGTGATGCTCCTGCCCCTGCTCTACTTCCTGTGCGGGTGGCTGTCGGGCATGATCGGTCGTCGGCGACTGGCGCACAATCTCCCCTCGTTTCTCGTGTTCTCCCTCTTTGGAGGCTTGATCGAGGCGGCGTATAAATTCCTCCTCGCGGCGGCGGACACGGACTCCCTCCCGCCCCCTGCGTGGGCCCTGCAAGCCCTCTTTCCTCCTCTCTTCCTCACCGTCCTCTTCTCCCCCGCCGTCTACGGCCTCGTGCGGCTGATCCATATGGAAAATTAGGGGAGCGGCATTTGGTGGGGTTTCACCCCACACCCCACCAAAGGAAAAGGATCTTTTGAAAAAGATCCTTTGGAATTCTCAAAACTTGAAAAAATATAGTAGCCTTTCCAAAAAGATAAATTAAGTTTATCTACCCGTAACGAGAACCCCTTCCCTCCGCACGGCATCTCTGCGTGACCAGTTACGGGAGGAGCAAGCCCCTCCCCTACCCGCTCTCGCCGTGCGCGACCGAGTTGGTTGCCACGCTTGGCAACAACTCGGCGCTATGGCTATAGGTGCGTATGGGGCGCAATTAACACGGCGAAGCCGTGTGCGCCACCATCAAGGGAAAGGATACTTAAGGAAAACCGTAGGTTTTCCTTAAGTGGCGCTCTTTTGGTACTTTTCTCTCGCCATGGAGAGAAAAGTACATAGAAAAAACAACGGCATTCCCGTTTTCACATACAAAATTTCAATCATGGAGTAAACCAACATGAGCAAGAAACAAGAGCGAGAGCTGCAACGCCAAAACGATTGCATCCTCTTCGAAAACCAGAAGATCGTGGACGTCAACATGGAGCACGAGGTGAAGAAATCCTTCATCGAGTATTCCATGTCTGTCATCATCTCCCGCGCCCTGCCCGACGTACGCGACGGCATGAAGCCCGGTCAGAGACGTATCATGTACGCTATGTACGAGGATCACCTGACCCACGACAAGCCCTTCCGCAAGTCGGCGACCACCGTCGGTAACGTGCTGGGTCGCTACCATCCTCACGGCGACAGCTCGGTGTACGGTACCATGGTACACCTCGCCCAGCCCTTCAACATGCGCTACCCCCTGATCGAGGGTCAGGGTAACTTCGGTTCGGTGGACGGCGACCCGCCTGCAGCTTACCGTTATACCGAGGCACGCATGGAGAAGATCGCCGACGAGGTCATGCGCGACCTCGACAAGGACGTGGTGGACATGGTCCCCAACTTCGACAACAGCCGCCGCGAGCCTGCGGTGCTGCCCGCGCGCTTCCCCAACCTGCTGGTCAACGGCTCGATGGGTATCGCCGTCGGTATGGCGACCAACATCCCCACCCACAACCTCGGTGAGGTCATTGACGCCACCATTTTCCGCATGGATAACCCCACCTGCGAGATCCTCGACCTCATGCAGTTCATTCAGGGCCCCGACTTCCCCACCTACGGCATCATTTACGGTACCGCGGGCATCAAGGAAGCCTACATGACGGGCAAGGGCCGCATCATGGTGCGTGCCAACGCCGAGGTGGACGAGGACAAGCGCCGCATCGTCATCACCGAGATCCCCTACGGTGTCAACAAGAGCCTGCTGTGCGAAAGCATTGGCGTGTTGGTCAAGGATAAGCGCATTGAGGGCATTACCGACATCCGCGACGAGTCGGACAAGGACGGTCTGCGCATCGTGGTGGACTTCAAGCGCGAGGCGAACGGCCACGTCATTCTCAACAAGCTCTACCGCTATACCCAGCTCCAGAACACCTGCGCCGTCAACATGCTGGCTGTGGTGAACAACGAGCCCAAGGTGCTGAATCTTGCTCAGATTCTGGACTACTATATCGCGCATCAGCAGTCGGTCATCACCAATCGTGTGCGCTACGATCTGAACGCCGCCCTGCACGATGCCCACATCTACGAGGGCTACAAGCTGGCCATCGACAACATCGACGAAGTCATTTCCATCATCCGTTCCTCGCCCGACACCCCCACCGCCAAGATCAACCTGATGAAGCGGTTCGGCCGTGGCGACGTGCAGGAGGGCGCCGATCTGGATCTCGCCGCCTTTGCCGCCGACGAGAACCCCGGGCTGTCCGAGGAGCAGGCGCAGGCCATCGTCTCGCTGACGCTGGGCCGCCTCTCGGGCATGGAGCGACAGAAGATCATGGATCGCTTGGAGGCACT
>CAJGEA010000185.1 GCA_904502015.1 uncultured Clostridia bacterium
GCGCGGCAAGCGTTGGTCGGGCCGTTACGTGACGGTGTGCGTTCTCAAGGATCTGGCGGCGCGGCGGCTGATGAAAGCCAACCCCCAAAAGCAGTACATCAATCGGATCGGTCTGTCTGTGCCCAAGCGCGAGGGCGGCGCCATTGAGCGCAATCGCGTCAAGCGCATCATCCGAGCGGGACTGCAGCCTATTACGAGTGAAGGTAAGCTTCGCCGCGGCTATCTCATCGTGATCGCCTCGCGGGCGGGTATTGAGAAGCAAAAGAGTCCCGCCATTGAGTCCGAGCTGCGGTACATCTTCCGCAAGCTGGATATGTTCGAGGATCACGCCCCCGCAAGCCAAGCCCCCCGTCATGCTAAACCCTCCCGCGGAGGGGAACAGTCATGAAGCGGGTGTGTATGGCGCTCATCCGCCTGTATCGGCGGTACCTGTCCCCCCTCAAGCCCCACCCCACCTGCCGCTTTACCCCTACCTGTTCGGCGTACGCCCTCGAAGCCTTTGAAAAACGAGGTTTTTTTGCGGGATTCGCTCTGATGATGTGGCGGATATTGCGGTGCAGCCCCTTCTCCCCCGCCGGATACGATCCCGTACCGCGCGCGGGATTCCGCACAATGCCTCTCCGTTGGAGTCGGTTTGACCAATACAAGAGAGAGCATCCCGAATTTTTCTCCGACACCGAGTCGGACACGCCCGCGCCCGAGGATAATTCCTCGGATGATGAATAAGCGAGCGTCTATCAGTCTATCAATGGAATACAGCGGCCAGATCACGAGGAGCCGCACCCCCGAGCGATCAATCCCGGGGTAATGAAACAAAGGATCGATTTTACCATGAATTTAAACAGAATCAGTAAAAAAGTACTGACACGGCTGGGACTCATCGTCCTTATGCTGACCATTCTGGGCGGTGTTCTCACCTCCTGCGGCGGCGTCAGCTACAAGGCCAGCGTCAAGAAAAATCACGAGATCGCGGTAGCCGACGGTGACACCACGCACGGTCTGAACCAGAAGCAGCTCAACGAGCTCGCGGATGCCGTCGCCGCATCCAAGTCAGCGCTCACCATTCGTGAGCAGCTCGTCGCCGCCTTGAACGGCTACAACATGAACGACGAGAATTTTGACGACTCCAAGGTGGGCGGAGAGCTTCAGCCTCAGCCCGAAAAGACCCCCGAGTTCGCCATCGCCGCGCTCAAGAAAGGCTCGATCGAGACCTTCAGCTACGTAAACAGCGACGGTACGATCATCATGACCGCGGCCGACGTGCAGTCGGTGGTGGACTCCCTGAGGTCTACGGTGGTAACCGAGAGCAATATGGACATCCTCACCCGCGTGCTGCACTGGCTCGCACTCGGCTTTGAGTGGATGATCAACACGCTGGGCTTTGGCAACTTTACACTGGGTACGGTGTGGTTTGCCATCGCGGTGGAAATCCTCATGCTGCCCGTGGGTATCCATCAGCAAAAGAACTCCCGCAAGCAGGCGCGCCTGCGTCCCAAGGAAATGGCCATTCGCGCCAAGTATAAGGGCCGCGACGACCAGGCGACCAGACAGAAGCTCGCGATGGAGATCCAGCAGATGTATCAGGCGGAGGGATACAGCCCCATGGCAGGTTGCCTGCCCCTGCTCATCTCGCTCCCCTTCCTGTTCGCGCTGTACTACATTGTTATCGACCCCCTGCACTACATGATGGGCTGCTCGGCCGACGTTGGCTCGGCGCTGATCTCCTACGTGGGCGCGTCCCGCGCCGCAGGCGGTCTGGGTATGAGCATTTCCGCCAATCCCCGCGGTACCATCGAGGTGCTGTCCGCTATTCGCGGAATCACTTTGGATGAGCTGTCGGGCATTGCCGATTTCGCCTACTTTACCAACGGCGCCGAGTGCCTTGAGGTTCTCAAGCCCATCGTTGGCCGTATTCCCAACTTTACCCTCTTTGGGCTGAATCTCGGTGTCAACCCCGGATTCCGTGAGCCATACGCCCTGCTGGCCATTCCCGTGCTGACCTTTGTCGTGTACTTCGCCAGCATGAAGCTCAGCCGCAAGATCAGCTTCCAGCCCAACGCAGGGCAGAACGATCCCGCGCAGGGTTGCTCTAATACCATCATGGACGTATCCATGCCCCTGATGAGCGCATGGTTCGCCTTCCAGGTGCCTGCC
Organism: uncultured Clostridia bacterium; assembly: GCA_904502015.1. Lineage (GTDB taxonomy): Bacteria > Bacillota > Clostridia > Oscillospirales > CAG-272 > CAMEON01. The sequence continues at coordinate 2,155 of CAJGEA010000185.1, forward strand.
GCTATCGGTCTGTACTGGATGTTCAAGAGCGTCATCAGTACCATCAAGCAGTTTATTGTTTCCAAGGTTATGCCCCTGCCCAAGTTCACCGAGGAGGACTACAAGGCCGCCGAGCGTGAGCTGATGGGTAAGGAGAAGAATAAGGCGCCCAAGAAGAGCGAGCTTCCCACCGGATCCACGGGCGGCCGCTCCCTGCACCACATTGATGACGAGGAGGATTATTCCGCTACCCGCAAGGGCGAGAGCGGGGAATCCATGCACCATATCGACGACGGCGCCGCGCTCCAGCCTACGCCCCCCGAGCATTACGGCTCCAAGAAAAAGAAGAAGAACCATCCTGCTGAAGATGCACCCGCCGAGGAGACTCCCGTAGAGGAGAGTCCCGTAGAGGAGAGTCCCGCTGAGGATACCTCTGCCGAGAGCACCGAGGGCACCGGCATTGTGTCCAGAGCTCCCCTGAAGGATGACCGTCGGTAAAACCGACCGCCGTTCGGACAAACGCTAAAACCAAAACAAAAAACAATCGACCCACCCGCAGCTCTCTTTGCGGGACGAGGACATCTCGGTTATATAATGAAAGGACATTGACCTGCTATGAAGAAGGAAATTGAAATCAGCGCAAAAACCAAGGAGGAAGCCATTGCCGAGGCTATGGAAAAGCTGGGCGCGCCCAGCGAGTCCGCAATGGTGATTACCGTAATCAACGAGGGTCGCCGAGGCTTCCTTGGCTTTGGTAACGTCCCCGCTACCATCCACGCCGTGTACCAGATTCCCGATGCTCCCGCCGCCGATGCCGAGGGCGAGGACAAGCCCCGCAGAAGCCGCAATCGCGGCGACCGCCGCCGCGGCGGCCGTGGCGAGGGCAGACGCGCCCCCCGTGAGAATACCGCAAGCGAGAGCGAGGATATCGAGATCGAGATGCCCGTCCGCGAGGTGGCTCCCGACATTGATCCCGCGACCGCTACCCAGAGCGAGCAGATGGCGTACGCCTTCGTGTGCAAGCTGGTGGAGGACATGGGCCTTGAGGACGTGACCATTACCATGCATCCCGGCAACAACGACGATATGGTCATCGCCGTGAAGGGTGAGGCCGCAGGCGTGCTGATCGGCCACCACGGTGACACGCTGGATGCGCTCCAGTATCTCGCCAACCTCGCCGCCAACCGCAAGGAGGAGGGCGAGAAGCGCGAGTACGCCCGCATCACGGTGGACGTGGAGGATTACCGCGCGAAGCGCGAGGACACCCTGCGCATTCTGGCCCGCAAAAAGGCCCATCAGGTTCTCAAGTACAAGAAGAGCATCATGCTTGAGCCCATGAACCCCTACGAGCGCCGCATCATCCACTCCGAGGTGCAGCACGTGGAGGGTGTGGCCACCAACTCCATCGGCGTGGAAAACAACCGCCGC
>CAJGEA010000186.1 GCA_904502015.1 uncultured Clostridia bacterium
TACGCTTCTCCACGCATACGCAGATAAAGTCGAACAGAAAGCCAAATCCGATGGAGATGGCCAGGATCACGGCGATCACCGCCGCCCGCGGGGGATTGCGAAAATCAAACCTCACGGTAGCTTCACCCCCCATTGTTCCATCAGAGCCCGCAGGGGCGTTTCCAGATCCTCAGGAGTTTCGTTGTTGTAGATGACGGCGTCGGCATGGCGGATGTAGTAATCGTCAGCCGGCTGAGCGTTCATACGCTGTGCGGCCGCCTCCCCGTCGATTCCGTCCCGCTCAATGATGCGGGCAAGCCGTGTTTTGCGGTCAGCCAGCACGGCAAGGGATTTGTCGCATTGATGGTCAAACCGCGACTCAAACAGCAGGGGCGCGTCAATCAGTACGGCCGTCACGCCCGTAAGCTCGTGCTCACGGCAGATTTCGTTCACGCGGTCGAGTATGTGTCGGTGGGTGATGCGGTTCAGCGTGGTCAGATCGTCTCGGTGTCCGTTGGCGAATACGATCGCCGCCAGCTCGCGCCGATTCAGTCTTCCGTCGGGAGTAAGGACGGATTCCCCAAACTGCGCCACGATATCGTTCAGGCAGGTTGCGCCGGGGACGAGCAACGAGTGGTAAACAGCATCGGTGTCGATGGAGGGGATGCCGTAGCGGGCCAGCAGGGAAGATACGACGCCCTTGCCCGCGCCCGACGGCCCCGTCAGCCCGATCCTCAGCATAGGCGCACCTCCCGTCCCTCGTCGGCACTTCGGCGCGCCGCTTCCATGATCCGCTGGACGTACGCGCCGTCCTCAAATGAGGGGGATGCGGGCGTACCTGCGGCCACGGAACTGAGATAGTTTGCCATACTGCCGATATGACCGCGCAGCCAGCCAACGGGAGCTTTGACGGTGGGGAAGCCGCTGGCGGGGGCAGGGTAGCGCCCCACGCACTCAATGCGGGTGTAGCCCCGCACGCCGCCGATGGGCGATCCCTCGGCTGTCGCGTCGTAGAAGCTCAGGAAATTGGGATCCATGAGCGAGAAGGAGAGCGAGCCGCGCGTGCCGTTGATCGTAAAGGTCAGCTCGTCGTTCGCGCCCTGCACCAGCTTGGATACCGTGATACTGCCGCAAGCGCCGTCCGACGTGCCGCACAGCAGATAGAACGCCTCGTCGGCATCGGTGGCCCACTCGCCACCGTCGGATTTCTTGTGGGTGGGGAAGGCAATCTGCGCGTGGCCCGACACCCAGGAAAGCTCGCCGCACAAGTAGTGGCAGAGGTCGATGACGTGAGGGCCGAGATCGGCCAGCGTGCCGCCGCCGAAGTCCGCCATCTGCTTCCACCCCGCGTGTCGGTCGGGGTCGATACAACTGTTGTGACGGTAAGAAAAATCAAAGGAGAGTATCTGCCCCAGCCGCCCCTCGTCAATGAGCTGACGGGCGCGCATCACGGGGGCAAGATGGCGGTTGTTAAAGACGGTACCGCAGACCACGCCGCGCTCTCGGGCCAGAGCCACCAGCTCGTCGGCCTCGGCGGCCGTGACGGTCAGGGGCTTCTCGCACAGCACGTGCTTGCCCGCCAGAATGGCGCGCCGCGCGGTGTCGTAGTGGCGGGGGTTAGGGGTGCAGATGTCGATGACGTCAATGGATGGGTCTGCGATCAGCTCCTCCTCGGTGGCGATACGGGGAATGCCGTACCGCGCCGCCTCAGCCAAAGCCGCCTCGGGATCGGTCATTGCGCGCGGGGAAAGACACACCGCCGCCACCTCCGCTTCGAAGGACAGAGCATTGGGCGCGTCCCCCATGCGGTAGAAGAACGGGAGATTATGGATGGCCCACAGATGGGTCTTGCCCATGAAGCCGAAACCGATCAAGCCGATACGTAATTTTCTCATGCCGTCCTCCTGCCTATAAAAACTCATTCTATATTATATAACATAATATAAAAAAATGCAAGGGGTAGAGGCAAAATATTTGCGGTATAACTTGCCAAAACACCGAAAATGTGATACAATATCCTCAACAGCCCGAGTTGGGCAAAGAACACGTTTGGAGGATCATCGAATATGAGTCAGTTTCTCAGCGATATGGCAAGCTTTTGCCGCGAAAATAACATAAACGTCTACTGGATCGGCGCGGTGGAGAACAACGGATACGAGGATGAGCGCGTCAGCGTCGTCCCCGCCGATAACAGCACCAATACCTATTCCTGCGCCAAGGCGTTCACCGTGACGGCGGTGGGACTTCTCGTGGATCGCGGGCTTCTTTCGGTGGATGAAAAGGTCACGGATATTCTGGGCGACCTTTGCCCCGAGGGCATGGATCCCCGCTGGCAGAATACCACCGTGGACATGGCGCTCCGCCACCGCGTCGGCCTTCCCGAGGGCTTTCTGGATATCGACGTGGGTGATCCCCGTCGGTTTACGGAGGATTACCTGACCTATATGCTCAAGGCGCCCCTGGTCGGTGATCCCGACGCCGCGTTTATCTACACCGACGCGGCATACTATCTTCTGTCCCGCGTCGTTGAGCTGCGGGCAGGGAAGAACATGGATGATCTTTTGCGCGAGCATATCTATAATCCCCTTGGATACCGCGAGGTAGGATTTAATCGCTGCCCCGAGGGCCACGCCATGGGCGCAACGGGTCTCTATATCCGCGCCGACGATCTGGCGAAGCTGGGCGCGCTCTATATGCACGGCGGCGAGTGGAATGGTCAGCGCATTCTCTCGAAGGAATGGGTGGATACTGTCCTCTCCCGTCCTTATGAGCTTGGCCCCATCGATAAAAACGGCTCGTATGCCAAGGGCGGTATGTATGGTCAGATGCTCATGGTCGTGCCGAGCAAGGGCAGAGCCGTCGCGTGGGAGGGCTTTGTCACCGACGACGGTGCCCACCGCCTGCTCAAATTCGTTCTTGAATATTGATACCCCGCGGACAACATCTGTTGACCAATAAAAATTGGTATTTATCGAGATGTTTGAAATTTTGATTGTAGGGACAGGCCTCCGGACTGTCCGCCCAAAGAAACCGAATTTTCGGACAGTCGAGGACGCCTGTCCCTACAGTCTAAAGCAAAAGAATATCCATACCCGACAAGGCAATACCTTCCCTATATGCCGTAGGGGCGATCTGTGATCGCCCGCGGGCGCACGCAGTGCGCCCCTACGAGCGAGGGGTATGTAAAACCCACAGATAAATCCAAATTTGAAGAAAAAATCCGAAAGCATTGTGCGGTGCTTTCGGATTTTTGTATACAGGTATCCGCAGGTGTAAATACTATCCACGATTATAAATCCAAGGGAGGATAGAACATGATTGAACAGGATACCGTAAAACTGCTGCGCGAGTGCGATGCGGGGGTGAAAATGGGGGTGAAGTCCATCGACGACGTGCTGCAGTACGTTCACGCCGCCAAACTAAAGGAGCTTTTGACTGAGTGCAAGGAGGAGCACGAGCAGCTGGGGCACGAGATCCAACAACTGCTTGACCGCTATGGGGATGATGGCAAAGACCCCA
>CAJGEA010000187.1 GCA_904502015.1 uncultured Clostridia bacterium
CGCCCACCATCAAGGGAAAAGGATACATAAGGAAAAACCGTAGGTTTTCCCTTATGCGGCGCCTCTTTTGGTACTTTTCTCCCGCTGGTGGGAGAAAAGTACATAAAAACAGATATCAAGCAGACAGATAAATCCAAATTTGAACACCACTTTGCCCTCGGGGGAGATGGTCGGCGCGTGGCAACCATCCCCGAGCCAAAGCCCCACCGCAGGTGGCCGACAAATCCAAATTTGAAAACCACTTTTCCATCGGGGGATATGGTAGGCGCGCGATACCCAACCCCGAGCCGGAGCCGTGCCGCAGGCACAAATCCAAATTTGAATGGCGGTAAGAAAGGTATCATGTATGTATCGATTTGCAATTTTTGATCTGGACGGCACACTGCTGGACACGCTGGACGATCTCGCGGCGGCGGTCAACGCCGCCCTGAGTGCCCACGGCAAGCCCACCCGCACACGCGACGAGGTGCGGAGCTTCGTCGGGGACGGCGTGGCGTTACTCGTGGAACGTGCCTTGCCCGACGGGCGGAATTACCCCGCGTTTGACGCCTGCCTTGCCGACTTCAAGCGGGTCTACGCCGAGAATTCCCGCGTCTACACTCGCCCCTACGAGGGCGTTCCCGCCCTGCTCGCCCGCCTGCGGGAGCGCGGCATCCGTGTCGCCGTGGTGTCCAACAAGTACGCCGCCGCCGTTCGCGAGCTGTGTGCTTACTACTTTGGCGATCTCGTGGAGGTCGCCGTGGGAGAGCGCCCCGAGGTCAAGAAAAAACCCGCCCCTGACACGGTTTTTGAGGCCATGCGCACGCTGGGGCTCAACCCCGACTCCCCCGCCGACCGCGCCGCCTGCGTCTATATTGGCGACTCCGACGTGGATATCCTCACCGCCCGCGCCGCAGGACTGGACTGCATCTCTGTCCTCTGGGGCTTCCGCGACGAGGCCTTCCTCCTCCGCGCCGGCGCTGCCGCCACTGCCGCCAACGTGGAGGAGTTGGAGGGGTTAATTTGGGGCGTTGCCCCAAACCCCTCTTAAAGAACGTCTTTTGCAGGGTGAAACCCCACAAACGCGCTCCCTCCCTAAAAAAGCTCTCGCATCATGTGATGCGAGAGCTTTTTTTAGCGGCAGGCGTTCACAAAGGCGGTAAAGATCGCCATGGAGTGATCGTCGTCGGGCTCGGCGTGGTAGATCTCGGGGTGGAACTGGGTGGCGAGGAGGAAACGGCGGTTGGGATCGTGAACGACCTCCACGAAGCCGTCGTCGCTGACCGCGTTGACCACCAGCGAGGGGGCCACGTCCTTGATGGCCTGGTGGTGGAAGGTGTTGACCATAGTTTCGGTCTTGCCCACCAGCGCAGACAGCATGGTGCCCGGCAAAATGGTCACGTGCTGGCCGCGGATCCGCCCCGACTCGGTCTGGCTGTGCCCCTCCATGTGCTGGTGGAGCGTGCCGCCGAGGTAGACGTTAAGGGTCTGAATGCCACGGCAGATGCCCAGAATGGGCTTTTCGGTGGGGTAGATGGCGTCCAGCAGGGCCAGCTCGAAGGCGTCCCGCTCGGCGTCGATCTCCACGCTGTCGAACTGCTTGACCTCGCCGTAGAGAACGGGATCGAGATCCACGCCGCCCGAGAGCAGAAATCCGTCAAAGGTGGCGGCGTACTCAGCCAGCTTTTCCTTGTCCTCGGTGTAGGATAGGATCACGCCGAGGCCGCCTGCGCGCCATACGGCATCCAGATAGTGCTTGGAGAGGCGCATGTAGATGTCCTTGCGTGAGGGGGCGATGCCAATGAGAGGTCGGCTTGTTTGGTTCATGATTCGCATTTTCCTTTCGGGAAAAGTTCACAATATTTTTGTTAAAGTTCTTTTGATCCAAACTTTTCTCGAAAGAAACGTTTGGCAGGGCTTGGGGGAGAGCCCCAAAAACATCGTTCCTTAAATCACCTTGTCGTTTTCGCTCATGATGCCGATGAAATTGTCCACGAGTCGGAGCATATCGGGGAGCAGGAAGCAGACCAGCGCAAGGCCGATGACCGACACCAGCAGGACGAGCAGGAAGGCGCGCCAGCCCGATCCGCCCTTCTCAAAGCGGATCTCGGCGCGGTAATGCTCCTCGTCGGGGATGTAGAAGTGCGCGGTGTCGATATCCAACTTAAACGGAGGCGCGGAAAAACCCTTGTCGCTTCCGTGTTTTTCGATGTACGTCGCGCGGGCTTCCTCCACATCGCGCTCGTAGGCGTCACGCTCGACCGAGTGAACCACGCGCCCCAGCTTGGTGCGCCGCCTGAGACTGGAACGAACCGCCATGCTGCGGGCGTAGCCCAGCTCGTAGAGAGTTTTGGCGCTCTCGGGCGACAGGCACTCCTCGTAGACCACCTTGCGCACGAAATCGCCCAGCACGTTCCTGTCGTAGCACGCCATAGCGGCCGCGATGACGATGCCGATGAACAGGCCGAGCACGATGCTACGCATGGTCACGACCGAGCCCGTGCCCATGTTGAGATTGTCGTATTGGGTCATATCCAAGGAGAAATATTTGTCGCTCACATAGTTCCACAGCTCCTCAATCAGCGAGGGCTGGCTGTAGGAGCTGCCGCGCGACAAAAATGCCGCGAAACAAGGTAAAATCGACATATTGTATCTCCTTTCTTTGGAATTCAATTCCCTTCCGGGTAAAGGATCATTCTATTTTTTAAAGTTCTTGAGCGGGGTGCGGGGCAGAGCTCCGTATTGCCAATTATTACCAATTACTTGCGGATCACGTCGCAGCCAACGTACTTGCGAAGAACGTCGGGGACGTTGATGCTGCCGTCAGCGTTCTGGTTCTGCTCCACGAGGGCGGGCAGGATGCGGCTGGTAGCCAGACCCGAGCCGTTGAGGGTGTGCAGGTACTCGATCTTGCCGCTGGCACGCTTGACGCGCATCATACCGCGGCGCGCCTGATAGTCGCGGGCGTTGGAAACCGAGGAAACCTCCTTGTAGCCGTTCATGGAGGGGATGTTGATCTCGATATCGTAGGTGCGCGCCATAGAGGCAGAGCAATCCTCGGCGGCGAGCTTCACGGTACGGAAATGGAAGCCCAGACCGCTGACCAGCGCCTCGGCCTTGGTTACCAGCTCGTCAAACGCCTCGTCCGACTGCTCGGGCAGGGTGAACTGGAACATTTCCACCTTGTTGAACTGGTGTCCGCGCACCATACCGCGCTCGTCGGAGCGGTAGGAGCCTGCCTCGCGGCGGAAGCAGGGGGTGTAGGAGAACAGCTTTTTGGGCAGATCGGCCTCGGTCAGGATCTCGTTGCGGTAGAGGGAGGCCAGCGCCGCCTCGGCGGTGGGGAGCATGTAGTGCATACGGTTGTCGGTGGGATTCTCGATCTTGTAGACCTCGTCGGCAAACTTGGGGAACTGACCCGCCGTCAGACCGCACTCGTACTCCAGCATGTGGGGAGGCAGAATCAGCTCGTAGCCGTCGGCAAGGTGGGTGTCCACAAAATAGTTCAGCA
>CAJGEA010000188.1 GCA_904502015.1 uncultured Clostridia bacterium
CCTTAAACCAAAGAATATCTATACCCGATAAGGAATATTGCTGTTTTACCTGTAGGGGCGCCCCTGTGTGGGCGCCCATGGGAGGCCACATAGGGCCTCCCCTACAGCGGCTAAATAAACACCCCGACAAACCCCAATTTATATAACATAAACCGCTCCATAACATTCCCCCAAAAAATTTCCATTTTCATGAAAGACGACGGAATTTTTGTCGTCTTATAGGTAGAGGACACCGAGACGTGACCCGTTATCGTGACGAAAGGAGCTCCCATGGACGATTATCGCATCATTGAACTGTACTTTGCCCGCGACGAGCGCGCCATATCCGAGACCGCGAGCCGCTACGGGCGGCTGTGCATGCAGGTGGCGCTGGACATACTGGGCAAGGCGGGACGCGCCGACGCCGAGGAATGCGTCAACGACACCTACCTGCGCGCGTGGAACGCCATTCCGCCCGAGCGGCCGCGCTCGCTGTCGGCATTCCTGTGCCGCATCACCCGCAATCTTTCGCTCGACCGCTACCGCGCCCTGCACCGCGGCAAACGAAACCGAGATTTTGAGATCATGCTTTCCGAGCTGGGGGACTGCATCCCTGCCCGTGACACCGACGAGGGGGACGCCGCGGCGCTGGCAGCTGACATCAACGCCTTTTTGCGTGGACTGGACGATGCCACCGAGCGCAATCTGTTCGTCGGGCGGTACTGGCACGCCTACACGGTGGAGCGGCTGGCCGAGGGATACGGCATGAGCCGCAACGCCGTATCGCTCCGCCTCCACCGCACCCGTGAAAAGCTGAAAAACTACTTACAGGAAAGGGGATATACCGTATGAAGCCCATGGACGTATTTGATAAAATGGCCATTTTGGATGACGAAATGATCGACGCGGCCACCCTGCCTGAGTCGGCTGCAACGCCCACCCGTGCGGGCGGCATCCGCCACCGCCTTGCAGAGCTTTCGGATTTCTTCAATCGCCCCGCCGTGGTGGCGGCGGCGTGCGTGCTGGTGTCGTTCGGTGTGCTGTCGGGTATCATCGCCGCAGGACAGTTGGGCGGTAACTATAAGGACTCAGAGGCGGTTTCCCCCGAGGACGGCAGACCCAGCTACTCGCAGGGTAATTCATGGCTGGACGGCAATCAGACCGAGAGTGAGCGCGCCGAGGCCGCGACCGAAAACGTCGCTGCTGATGAGAATATGAAAGAGGAAGACAGCAATCACTTGGACGGCCCCGGATCTTCGGCCGGTGTCAACCCGCCCGCTGAGGACGTGTCCGGGGACGTGTTCGAGAATGAACCCGAGACCTGCCTGCCCGACGTGGAGCCCAGCGTGCCGACTGTCGTGATCAAGGTCGCGGCGGGCAACAGAGGCACCAGCCTGCACCAGTACGTTGTGGCTTACTCGGGCACCGTCATTACGGCGGACGGGCAGGAGGTGAGCATGGAGATGGACGGCCCGGGCGCACGGAATCAACTGGAATCCCTTGAGATGGCCGCCGTGGATTACGAAGGCGCGCTGACCGTCACGCTGCCGCTGTCCTGCACCCCCCGCGATTGGGTGATGTATAATGAGGACTTCGTGGTGCTGGATCAGAGCGAGAATTTCGACAAGCTCCCCGATGCCGTAGCCTTGATGAACGGCCCGATGGAGGGCAGAGAATCCCACTCGGTCTATATCGTGCTGGCGGTGGATTATAAGGGTGGCCAGAATCGCGGCATTTTTGAGTACGCCTTCCGTGTGTGGTTCGGCGATTCCGAGGAAGGCACGTGGGGGGCGGATACCACCCCCGTGTATCCCGAATACCCCACCGTCGATACTACCCCCGTCGATACTACCCCCGTCGATACAACCCCCGTCGATCCCGAGGAGGATAGCACGATAGCCAACGAGGGCTGGGGGGAGGAGGACGGCACCATCCCGAACGAGGGCTGGGGCGAGGATACCCCCGAAACGGATCGCCCCCTTGAGGAAACCTCGGTTTCGTGGGAGGACGATAAGGTCATCACCCCCTCCGAAACGCTGAAAATGATCGCCGACGGCGAGCGGTCGGTCTACCCCTACGCGCATCTCGTGTACGTGGGCTCACGGGACGAGTACACGGGGGAATGGGTGTCGGATTCCAGGCCCACCTTTGATCGCTGGGCGCCCGAGAACGCGCCCAATTATATCAATGAATTGCCCATGCTGACGTGGGCGGGGTACGAGCTGGAGTTGGCGTTGCGGTTTGAAGATCGGATGAAGGTCAATAACCTGAGAGCCTACCACACCGACCTGACCTACATCGATACCGTGTACGATGCCGCCGAGCTGAAAATTCTCCCCACGGGACGGTATATCGTGATCGCCGAGGTGTACCGCGAGGAGGCGGACGAGGAATTCATCTACGAGCACGTGTTCATTTTGGAACGGGAGTAAGGAGGCTTTGTTATGAAGAAGGTTGCTTTATTCGTATGTATTCTATGCCTGTGGCTGACGGGGTGCGCCGTGCCGTCCGAATCCGGTGCGGGCGGCGTGACCGATACCACCACCCAAACCGAAGGCGCGCCGAGCGCCGCACAGTCCACGGGTAACGAAACCGATACCGCAGAAACCGATGCACAGACGGGCAACGAATGCCCCTACTGCGGCAAGCTGGAAGGGGAGAACCGCTGGTTTATCGCCGAGGTGATGGCGAACGGCATGGTTATGCCGCTTGGCACGGATTGCTTTGAGGCGGTCTCCGCCATGGACGTCGGCATATCGCTCCATTACTCCGCCGTGGACGGCGACGAGAGCCGCCGTCTCGCCGTCGGAGAGATCGTCCGCATCACCTATAACGGACTCATCATGGAGTCCTACCCCGTGCAGATCCGCGCCGATTCTGTGACGGTGGAGACCGAGGTGGCGGTTGTGATTGAGACCGACGAGGACGGCGATCAGTATCTTGTTTTGCCCGTGTCGGGCAAAAGGGTGTTGATTTGGGATCAACAAAAATCGTACGTCAAAGATATTGACGGCTACCTGCTCAAGGCCGCCGAGGAGAAGATCAGCGAGGAAGTTGCCCGCTATTCGGACACTCCGGGCTTTGATCTTCAGATCTATGAGGGACACCTCTGCCTTTACGTCGAGGTCATCGTGAAGCTCGACCCGCCTGCGCCCGACATTCCCGTCGACGGTACAGCCGATTACGTGTTGGACGGCTGCGGCATCGACCATGAGCATCGATTTTTCAGCGAGAGGATCACCAAGTAAAGATTCGTTGGAACTTTCAAATTTGGATTTATCGGGGAGGCGAGGAGAACGACTGTGGGGGAACTTCTTGAAAGAAGTTCCCCCACACCCCCCTCAAGAACCTTCAAAAAATATTGCCAAAAGATATTGTCAAATATATCTTTTTCAAGTTTTTTGAAGTCCAGAAACTTTTTTTCAAAAAAGTTTCTGGTGGGGTGCAGGGGTGAAACCCC
>CAJGEA010000189.1 GCA_904502015.1 uncultured Clostridia bacterium
ATGCAACGTCAGGCAAACGGCGTACCGTATATGGGTTGCCGCATCCGCTGCGCATCTGCGGACGGGCGAATACCTCTGCGACAGCGGAGAGGTCGTGTCGGCGGTCAGCACCGCCGTTCCTCTGCCCGTACTTTTGCCTCTGCTGGAGGATAACTCTCTGTATTACTGGCAGGTCGCCGTCAGTGACGGAAAGGGCAGGTGGAGTGAGCCCTCTGCCCCCCAATCCTTCACCACGGCGGTGGGGGATGCATGGGCGGGCACGAACGGCATCTGGGCACGGGGGCAGGAGGATTTTGCCTTCCTGCGTGCCGAGATCGACCTGCCCGAGAGCCAAATTCATAAGATCGACCGCGCTGTGGTCAGCGTGACGGCCCGCTCCCCCGAGCACACGCGGCAGTTCGTCTATAACCTCTACGTCAACGGTGCCTGCATCGGTGTCGGGCCCTCCCGTTTTGGTAAAACACCCGACGGAGTGCCCACGCTGCTCTATAATTCCTATGATGTAACCGCGCATCTGCGGGCAGGGAAGAACGCCCTCGCCGCCATCGGATATACCACGACCGATCACGCGTTTCTGTGCCAACTGACCCTCCACTACACCGACGGCACGCGCGAGATCGTCATGAATTCGTCGCGCGATGCCGCCGCGTGGCGCTCCCTCGGCGGTGACGCCGCGTTTGGCAAGGACAATTCCATCGGCACGGGCTACTTTACAGCCCACGCGAACAATATCGACACCTCCCTCTACCCCGACGGCTTTGCTAAACCCGATTTTGACGATCGCGGATGGTCGGATGTGCGGATTGGTGACAGCATTACAGCGGGCGGTCTGATCCTCCGCCCCTCGGAAATCGAGCCCGTCACCCGTCACGAGGCGGACGGCTCGGCCGTCACCGTGCGACACATGGAGGACGGCTCCTACGTCGTAGACCTCGGCGCCGAGATCATCGGGGGCATCCGCTTTACCGCCAATCTGCCTATTTCCGCAACCCTCACCGTCTACTACGGCGAACAACTGAACCCCGACGGCTCGGTCAAGCACCGCATGCTCACGAGCAACGATTATACCGAAACGTGGCGGCTTACCGAGGGCGCGCAGACCGTGGAGACCGTGGATATGCTGGCCTACCGCTACGTGCAGATTGTCGGCTGTCCCGTCGAGATCACCCCCGACATGGTGCGGGGTCTCGAGCTTCGCGCCGATGCCGTCTGCAACGAGGCGGCATTTGACTCGGACAACCCGCTTCTCAATGACATCTACGCGCTCATGCGCCACACCGTCAAGGTCACCACGCAGGATCTCTACGTGGATTCCCAATCCCGCGAGAGGGGCGCGTACGAGGGCGATCTGGTCATCAATTTGCTGGCGGCGTATGTGTTTGGCGACATATATAAAATAGGAAGACTTTCTGCCGAATATTTGTATACCCACCGCACGTGGCCCGCTGAGTATTTCCTGCTTTCCTCGGTTTTCGCGTGGGACGATTACATGGCCACGGGGGACGATCGCTCCATTCGCGCCTACTACGGTGTCCTGCGCGGCCGCGTGTACGGCGCGGATAAAACCCATCCCGCCTACGGACTCATTGCCACGGGGGTGCCGGGTATGTCCAAAACCGACGCCATCCTCGTGGATTGGCCTATGGGAGAGCGCGACGGCTACGATATGGACGCGCCCTATAATACTGTTCTCAACTGCATCGCCGTGTGGACGTACGAAAAGCTCGCTGCCATTGCCGCGGTTGTGGGCGAGCGCGGCGACGCGCGTGACTTCACCGTCCGCGCCGACAATCTCCGAAAAGCCCTGATCCGCCACCTGTATGACGCCGAATCGAGCGCGTTCTCGGACGGTTTGAACGGGGACGGCACTGTGTCGGCACACCTCTCCCAGCACGCCACGGCGTTCGCTCTGGCCTGCGGTGTGTACGATAGCCCCGAAATGGCGCAAAGACTCGCCGCCCGCATCCGCGAGCAGGGAAAGATCCGTATGAGCGTGTACGGCGCGTACTTTTTGCTCAAGGGTCTGTACGATTCGGGCAACGGCGACCTGGCCAACGCGCTCCTGTTGGATGAAGACACCTCCCACGACGCGCGTACCTGGGCGAAAATGATCTATACCCTCGGCGCAACCATCACGACCGAGGCGTGGGGGGAAGGGAACAAGGGCAACATGACATTCTCCCACCCGTGGGGCGCGGCGCCCGCCTATGCCATCAAAAACGGCATCTTTGGCATTGAGCCTACGTCCCCCGCCTATGCTACCTTTGACGTCCGATTCCAAACGGCGGGCGTCGGCATGGCAGAGCTGACCGTTCCCACCGTGCGCGGGTTCATTCGCGCAGCGTTTGACAGCCGCGACGGCTTCAGAGCCTCGGTCACCGTTCCCGCCAACACCGAGGCAACCGTTTGGCTGCCTGCTGTCGGTGCTGCTGATAGCGCGTCGGTCACGGTGAACGGCGATCCCGCCCCCGCTACGCAGTGCGGCGAATACCTGGGCGTGACCGTCGGCTCGGGTGAATGGCGTTTCTCTGTTTCTTGATTCCCTCGCGGGGGGCGGCGTCAGCCGCCCCCGCCTTTTTTGTTCACATAATTTTCAAATTGGGGTTTATCTGGGAGAACGCCGGGGGAACTTCTTGCAAGAAGTTCCCCCGAATCCCCTCAAGAACCTTCAAAAAATATATTTAAAAGAGCGTTTTGAAATATATGTTTTTTAAGGTTTTTGGGAGTCCAGAACCCTTCGCGATATTTGCTGAAGGCAAATTCGCACCGAACGAAGTGAGGAGGTTTTCAAAAAGGGTTCTGGTGGGGTGCAGGGGTGAAACCCCTGCTCGACGAATCCAAATTTGAAGCACCCCACCCCTCCTGCATATCCCCTTGCTCATGGCTTTTGATACGCAATATACACCCCAAAACCACCGTCTACGAATAAATTGTCGTCAATTGTGGGCTCTGGTTGTCAAATATGCATAAAAAGTGAAGACGTCTTCTTCCGAAATTCACAAAAAAATAAAATTTGGAAAATTTTTGTTGACAAAGCCATGTGTATGTGCTATAATTTACACACGATAAAACAGCATAACAAAACAGAGTACAGACACCCCCCGATGGTTTGTCTGCTATCTGCGTTTGAAAAGGAAATCACAGCGAAAATGAATAAAACCGTAAAACTCATCTGGAACACCGTATCGTGGGTGATGATCGGACTGATCATTCTGCTTGTCGTCGTCATCGTCGGTGTCCGCCTTGTTGGCATTCAGCCGCTCAAGGTGCTTTCGGGCTCAATGGAGCCGAACATTCCCGTCGGATCTCTCCTATATATAACCAAGGCGAATCCCGAAGAACTGAAACTCGGCGACCCGATCACCTTCCAGATCGCGGCGGCGGTTGAAGCACCCAACTCCATCGCC
>CAJGEA010000190.1 GCA_904502015.1 uncultured Clostridia bacterium
ATCGTTGGTATGACCGAGGAGAAGGCTACCACCGTTGTTACCGGTGTCGAGATGTTCCACAAGCTGCTGCCCCAGGCAGAGGCTGGTGACAACATCGGCGCACTGCTCCGCGGTGTTGCTAAGGACGGCATCCGTCGTGGTCAGGTTCTGGCTAAGCCCGGTTCCGTTAAGCCCCACACCAACTTCAAGGGTCAGGTTTACGTCCTGTCCGAGAAGGAGGGTGGTCGTGCAAAGCCCTTCTTCGCAGGCTACCGTCCTCAGTTCTACTTCAGAACTACTGACGTTACCGGTGTCATCTCTCTGCCCGAGGGTGTTGAGATGTGCCGCCCCGGCGACAACGTTCTTATGACCGTTGAGCTGATCACCCCCATCGCTTGCGAGCAGGGTCTCCGTTTCGCTATCCGTGAGGGTGGCCGTACTGTTGGTTCCGGTCTGGTTGCCGAGATCATCAAGTAATTTGAACTGAAACTTAACTTTCAGTCATAAACTGTACCCCCACGCCTCGGCGTGGGGGTATCGTGTATCACCATACGATTGCCTGCGGCGTGCGCCGCGAGGCGTATTTTGCATCCGAAAGAGGATCCTGCCATGTCACATATCCATCGGGGACGGTACACGTCCTATATCCATCGCTCGGTTCTGCTCGCGGTGTTTGCCGCGCTGGCGTACGCCGCTATGTTCGCTTTCCGCTTTAACGTGTCCTTTTTGACGTTTGACGTCAAGGATGCCGTGGTGACCATCGGGGGACTCATCCTCGGCCCGATCGCGGCACTTATCACGTCCCTCCTCGTCGCGGTTCTGGAGCTCATTACCGTGAGTGATACGGGGTGGTACGGCTTTGTGATGAATTTTGCTTCCACGGCGACCTTTTCTGTGGTCTGCTCGTTGGTGTATGTATATCGAAAGAAGCTCTTGGGTGCCATTGCGGGGCTTGTGGCGGCACTCGTTTCCATGGTGACGGTTATGATGACCCTCAACCTGCTCGTGACCCCGCTGTATATGGGCGTGCCTCGCACCGACGTGGCGGCACTCATCCCGACGCTGCTGTTTCCCTTCAACCTCGTTAAAGGTATGGTCAATGCTTCGCTGGTGTTGATTCTGTATAAGCCCGTGTCCCGCGTTGTGCGGGCGACTCGTTGGCTGCCCCGCCCGATGCACGCGACAACACCCGTCGACCCTGCCGCTAAGCGGAAGCGACTGTGGATCAGCTTGGCCGTGACGGTGGTTGGTCTTCTTCTGCTGGTTGGGGCAGTGTGTGCGTTCTTCCTCCTGCTGGGCGGGCAGATTTCTGCGGGCTAAATGATACCCCTTCAATAAACGAAAAGGAATTCTACTATGGAAGCTATTGTAACCGCGATCCGCGACTTTTTTGTCAACATGGTCGGTGAGGAACTGTGCGTGCTCTTCTGCTCCATGATCCCCATTATTGAGCTCCGCGGAGCGATCCCCATGGCGGCGCTGTTCGGTCTGCCGTGGTGGCAGGCGTTCCTCATCAGCGTGGTGGGCAACCTGATCCCCGTGCCCTTTATTCTCCTGTTCATCCGCGCCATTCTGGGCTGGATGTCCCGTTGCCGCGTGAAATTCTTCAACAAGGTGGCGAACTGGCTCTTTGCCAAGGCAGAGAAGAATCGCGGAAAGATCGAAAAGTACGCCTTTTGGGGGCTGACGCTGTTCGTGGGCGTCCCTCTGCCCGGCACGGGCGCGTGGACGGGCTCGCTGGTCGCCGCTGTGATTGACATGAAATTCTGGAAAGCCATGCTCTCCGCCGTCGTGGGCGTGCTCATCGCGGCGGTCATCATGACCCTCATCTCCTACGGCGCGCTGGCCGCCTTTCATCTGTTTTGAGGGAGCGACTACCGCAGGGCTCTGCCCTGCACCCGGTCAAGAAGCTTTTTTCGAAAAGTTTCTTGACGATCTTCAAAAACTTTAATAAAAAATAAGCCTCTCCCCTATAAGGCAAAAGGACACCCGCGACCGGTATCGCAGGTGTCCTTTTCGTATGGTCTGAATCAATTATTTTCCTTTGCTTCGGGAGAGGGAACCGGTATCTCGCCCTCGGCTTGTTCAAACGCGCGGATTTCCTGACGGATGAGGTACAGGATTTCGCCGTTGGCCGACCTCCCGTAGTACTTGGATATATAGTGCAGCTTGTAGTGAAGCTCGGGGTCGATCTCGATGCCCAGATGCTTGTTGTTTTTGTTTCTCATAAAAACTCCAAAAATCTTATTTTAAGTATATTTTAAGATAATTTTATGCTATAATGTTGTTAGTATACTTGAAATAAGTATACGAAATTTGAATAGGAGAAATATTATGAGAATCGCTATTGTGGGGTCAAGAAGTGTTGCCAAGGTTGATGTAGCCCCCTATGTATCGGATGGGGACGAGATCGTGTCGGGTGGTGCAACGGGTGTGGATCAATGCGCCGCAGAATATGCCCGCCGGAATGGGATCAGACTGACCGAGTTTTTGCCTGAGTACAAGAGGTATGGGCGAGCTGCTCCAATCGTGAGGAATCAAGAAATCGTTGATTACGCAGATAAAATCATTGTGTTTTGGGACGGGGCCTCAAAGGGGACGCTTTCAGTTATAAAATACGCGCAAAAAAATGGAAAGACATGTGAAGTCAACGTGTGCAAGTGAGGGGAAGATGGCGGAGTGTAAAAAGAAACCGCAAAAAGAAACTTCGCCAAGTCGCAAAAAACCTATTGACAGAACGGGGGATTTTTGGTATAATAACTATGTATAATTCATCGTAATGTGCCTGTTTACGGAACGGATCGGGAAACTACATATTTTCAGGAGGGAAAAACCTATGGCTATCAACTGGAAACGCCTTTTGGCGGGTATTCTGGCGAGTGCTACGCTGGTCGGCGCGATGCTGACGCTGGGCTCGTGCGGCAACGAAGCCGACACCACCACCACGGAAACCAGAGCAGAGCAGGAGACCGGCGGCTCGGATTCGGCCTACGGCAGCCTGGAAAAAACCAAGTACAACCGTGAGTTCGCCATTGCTACCCGCAGCGGCGTTCAGCGCGACGTTAAGGTGGAAAGGATCACGGGCGAGGTGCTGGATGACGCCGTTTACGAGCGTAACGTCGCCATCGCCGAGGATTTTGGCGTGACCTTCACCTACGAGGTCAAGGATACCAACGACGAGGTCAATCGCCTTTTGCTGACACAGGCGGGCACGAGCCTTGACCAGTACGATCTGTATATCGGACAGAAGCAGGCGTACAACACCTGCGTGCTGGGCGGCTACCTGTATAATTTGGCCGAGGTGGACACGCTGAAGTTGGATCAGAAGTACTGGG
>CAJGEA010000191.1 GCA_904502015.1 uncultured Clostridia bacterium
CCGATAAGGAATATTGCTGTTTTACCTGTAGGGGCGCCCCTGTGTGGGCGCCCATGGGAGGCCACATAGGGCCTCCCCTACAGCGGCTAAATAAACACCCCGATAAACCCCAATTTGAAGATTTCCAATCCATCGGGGAAAACCTTATGGGGAGCGTTGAGTTTTGCCGACAGGCAAAACTCGGTTGAACTCGGCCACGCCGAGTTCGCGCACCGCAGGTGCCCGATAAACCCCAATTTATCTTCTTCCGATACACACAAACACACGATACACACGAAAGGAGACCCCTATGTTTTTCGGATTTTTCTGGGGTGACTGGACCATCCTGATCCTCATCCCCGCCATGATCTTTTCCTTCTGGGCGCAGATCAGCGTCAACTCCACCTTCAAGAAATACCAAACGGTCTACAACCGCCGCGGCATCACCGCTGCCGAGGCCGCGCGCCGCGTGCTGGACGCCCACGGGCTCCGTCACATCCGCATTGAGCCGATCGCGGGCCACCTGACCGACCACTACGACCCCCGCGCGGGCGTGATCCGCCTCTCGTCCTCGGTCTACAATTCCACCAGCGCCGCCGCCGTGGGCGTCGCCACCCACGAGGCAGGCCACGCCTGCCAGCACGCCGTGGGCTATGTCCCCATCCGCATCCGCTCGGCCATCATCCCCATCACCCGCATTGGCTCGATGCTCGCCATGCCCATATTCATTCTCGGCATTCTGTACGCCGCCATCCCCATGGGCGAGACCCTGATGCTCCTCGGCATTCTGCTCTTCTCCACCGCCGTGCTGTTCCAGCTCGTGACTCTGCCCACCGAGTTCAACGCCTCCTCCCGCGCCATGGCCGCCATGGAGCGAGAAGGAATACTTGAGGGCGATGAACTGACCGCCGCGCGAAAGGTTCTCTCGGCCGCCGCCATGACCTACGTGGCCGCCCTCGCCTCCTCCCTCGCTTCCCTCCTCCGCCTCCTCCTCATCTTCAGCGGATCGAGAAGACGGTAAATGCCGATTTGCAAAAATCAAAAGCGTGATACCCCGTGGGGTATCACGCTCATTTTTATTCAGTTCTCGGTATTTCCGCACGCGAAGAACTCGCAGACCGTCTTGCCGTCGTTGCCGCGCGAGCCGGGCTGGCCGTCCTTACTGCCGTAGATACCGCCGCCGCCCGCGCCGCCGCTGCCGCCGTTGCCGCCGCGACCGCCCGTGAGGGTGACAAAATCCGAATTATACACCGTCACCGTACCGCCCGCATGGATGGCGTCGCCGCCGTCGCCGCCGTTACCACCGTTACCACCGTTGTTCTTGGCGACGTATTGCGGCCCTTTCTTATGGCTGGCGCCGTTACCGCCCTGCCCTCCGTTGCCGCCCGTAAGGGCCAGCGAGCAAAAGGCGTACACCTCAACTTCACCCGCTACGTCAATGACGTGCGCGGCGTCACGGCCGTCTCCGCCCGGATTGGCGAACTGCGCGGTATGGAAGTCCACGTACTCCAGCTCGCCGTCCCCGCCCGACGCCGCCGTGCGGGTGGTCAGGCTACATGACGTGCCGTAGCTCTTGACCGTGACGGGCTCGGCACACTCGGTGGAGGCAATGATACTCTCGCTCGCCACCACGTTGACGTTATACAGCCCCACGGTAAAGGGGGTGTTGCGCTTTCCGACGTTGATCCTAAGCCCGTCCAACGTCTGCCCCTCGCTGCCCACGAGGATGACCTCGGTGACGTCCGAGCGGACGTTCAGGGTGGTTTCGCGGTACTCGGCAGACAAGCGGATGATGATCTTCTCATCCCGTACCAGCGTGTTGGAGTCGGTTCTGGCGTGG
This sequence comes from uncultured Clostridia bacterium, assembly GCA_904502015.1. GTDB lineage: Bacteria > Bacillota > Clostridia > Oscillospirales > CAG-272 > CAMEON01. Next base: position 1,820 of record CAJGEA010000191.1, read on the forward strand.
TAGTAGCGGTAGCCGCTGTCGCTGTAGCCGCAACGGGTACACGCCGAGATCACAAGCCCCTCCTCCAGCGTCACGACGTCCTGCATACGGTGCTGGCATTGCGCGTCGGCGCTGTTCTGGCTGTCCCCGTAGGGGGGCAGGGTGACAGAAATGGGGCGGTTGGGCACGTAGCTATCAGGAGTTGCGCCGTCGCAGGCGGTCAAAAAGGCCGCCAGAGTGGCCGCAAGGAGCGCCAAAAGCGCCGCGTGGGCGACCATTTTCATAACCTTTTGTTTCGTCATGCTCGTTTCCTCCTTACTGATACTTCTTGCAGTAGGCGTTGATGGAATCCACGTAGGCGGTGACCGTCCCGTAGTTGTGGTAGGTCACGGTGACGTCCTTCGTCACCGTGCAGCCGGGATGCTCCTCGCCCACGCCGGGGCGAAGCTCCAGCTCACAGCGGCCGATGACCGAGCCCTCGCTGAGCAGCACCACGTTGGCGCGCACCGTTGCGCGCTCGGCGTAAATATCCGCCGTAAAGGTGACACGCACCACCTCGGAGGATACGTATTCTATTTGCAGATCGGTGTTGCGGTAGTCCACGCCGTCGGTCATATACATATCCACAGGCTGCCTGCAGCCCGCGAGGGAAAGTCCGATCAGCAGAAGGGCCACAAGCAGGCACGAGGCCTTGATCATTCGGTTCAGTTTCATAGCGCTATCCTCCCCTTTATCAGTTTCCGACGTAGAACTTGTAGGTCAGCTCGCTGTCAAGATCATCGATATTCTCGATGGCAAAAATACCGTTCTCCTCAACCCCCGCGGGGATCTCCACGTCAAACGACAAGTAATGCTCACCGGGCAGAAGGGTGTGGGATTTCAGCATGTTCTCCTGGTTGACGTTTCCCTTGTAGTCCCGATACACGTAGCTTTGGCTTCCTCCCTCGAAGGACCAGAAGGACAGGTGCATCTCCGCGCCCGCCCAGATGAGCTCCCGCAGGGCGGTGTACTTAACGGTGACGCGGAAGTTGATCTCCTCGCCCAGCTCGCGACGTTCGCGGATAAGGGCGCGCAGATCGTCGTAGCTCATGTAGATGACCTGCCCGTTTTGCGTTTTGTGATCCGCAACCGCCACGCGCACATCGTCAATGGTGTAGTCCCGTCCTTCCACCGCGCGGTCGGTGATCATGTTGGGCACGGCGTTAGGCGTGTATTCCTTTTCCTCCTTCGCTCCGCATGACGCGAGCGGCAGGCTCACGGCGAGTACAAGAGCCAAGGCAAGCAGTATTTTTTTCATGGCGACTCCTTTCACTGAATGGTCAATGATGCGTGGTGTATTTGGTATGTCTTCAAATTGGGGTTTATCTGGGAGAACGCCGGGGGAACTTCTTGCAAGAAGTTCCCCCGAACCCCCTCAAGAACCTTCAAAAATATATTTAAAAAAGCGTTTTGAAATATATGTTTTTTAAGGATTTTGGGAGTCC
>CAJGEA010000192.1 GCA_904502015.1 uncultured Clostridia bacterium
GCGGCTCCGCTCAGGATGACCCCCTGAGAGAGGTGGTCGAAGTGTTTTTGTTTCCCTTGGCGGTATAGATATTCTTTGGTTTTAGATCGTAGGGTCGATTCATGAATCGACCGCGGGCGCATCGTGATGCGCCCCTACGACCGAAATTTCAAACATCTCGATAAATACCAATTTGACGCATACCAAACGATTACGCAAAAAACGTGTAATTTTTTAAAATCCCTCTTGATAATTGAGAAAAGATGTGGTATAGTATATAGTGAAGAATTTTGGGCAACCGCGCACCAAAGAGTGCCCTGCCCGACAAGAAAGGTGGATACTACCATGACCTACAACAAGAAGACCATTGAAGACATCGAAGTAGCCGGCAAGCGCGTGCTGGTTCGTTGCGACTTCAACGTACCCCTCAAGGACGGCGTGATCACCTCTACCAAGAGAATCGTCGCCGCTCTCCCCACCATCCAGTACCTGAAGGATCAGGGCGCGATGGTCATCCTCTGCTCCCACATGGGCAAGCCCCACAACGTGTTCGACAAGGAGCTGAAGCTGGACAAGAAGGAGATCGCCAAGATCGAAAAGCTCCCCGAGGCCGAGAGAGAGGCTGCTACCGCCGCCGCTCTGGAGAAGGCCAAGGGCGACGTCACCAAGTTCTCCCTGCAGGTAGTTGCCGATAAGCTCAACGAGCTGCTGGGCGGCGGCGTTGTGTTCGCAAACGACACCGTGGGCGAGGACGCGCAGGCTAAGGTCGCCGCTATGAAGCCCGGCGACATCGTTCTGCTCCAGAACACCCGCTTCACCAAGGCTGAGTCCAAGAACGATCCCGAGTTCTCCAAGAAGCTGGGCGCTCTGGCCGAAATCTTCGTCAACGACGCTTTCGGCGCCGCTCACCGCGCTCACGCTTCCACCGCAGGCGTGGCTCAGCACGCAGGTCTGCCCGCTGTTTGCGGCTACCTGATCCAGAAGGAAATCTCGGTCATGGGTAAGGCTCTCGCTGATCCCGCCCGTCCCTTCGTGGCCATCCTCGGCGGCGCAAAGGTTTCCGACAAGCTCAACGTTATCAACAACCTCCTCACCAAGGTTGATACCCTGATCATCGGCGGCGGTATGTCCTACACCTTCCAGGCCGCTAAGGGCTACGAGGTAGGTAAGTCCCTGCTCGACACCGAGAAGATCGACTACTGCAAGGAAATGATGGCCAAGGCTCAGGAGAACAGCGTTGAGCTGCTCCTGCCTGTGGACTGCACCACCATCGCTGATTTCCCCAACCCCATCGACGCGCCCGTTGACGTGGTGATCGTGGACGCTGACAAGATCCCCGCCGACCGCGAGGGTGTTGACATCGGCCCCAAGACCATGGAGCTGTACGCAAACGCTGTCAAGAACGCCAAGACCGTCGTTTGGAACGGCCCCATGGGCGTGTTCGAGAACCCCACTCTGGCTAAGGGTACCATCGCTGTGGCTGAGGCTCTCGCCGCATCCGACTGCATCTCCATCGTCGGTGGTGGCGACTCCGCCGCCGCTTGCGAGCAGCTCGGCTACGCTGATCGCATCACCCACATTTCCACCGGCGGCGGCGCTTCCCTCGAGTTCCTTGAGGGCTGCGAGCTGCCCGGCATCGCTTGCCTGATGGACAAGTAAGATACGATTTTTTGGGGCGCTGCCCCAAACCCCGCACAAGGGACTTTTGCAAAAGTCCCTTGTGAATCCCCAAAACCTCTGAAAAAAGAGTTATACATGACCGGAAAGGAAATCCCGTTATGAATACCAAAGAATCCTATGTGGTTCCCCAGACGGGGAAACATTGGGGCTATTTGCAGGCTCTGCCCGCCGACTACGCCGAAACCGACAAGGATTACCCTCTGGTGATCTTCCTGCACGGCACGGGCGAGTGCGGCAACGGCACCACCGAGCTGGATCGCGTGGCAATCCACGGCTACCCCAAGTACGCCGACGAGGGGCGGGACTACCCCTTCATCCTCATCAGCCCCCAGCTCGACGAGGGCAAGTACTGGGGTGCCTACATTGAATCCCTGAATCTGTTTCTCGACCACCTCATCGACACCCTACGCGTGGACAAAAAGCGCATCTACCTGACCGGCCTGTCCAACGGCGGCACGGGCACGTACCTGTGGGGTCAGGCCAACGCTGACCGCTTCGCCGCGCTCATTCCCGTGTGCGGTGCGGGCATCCGCTGGGGCGTGCGGGAGATGCTGAACGTCCCCCTGTGGGCCTTCCACGGCGACTGCGACGAGTGTCTGGACTACATGGAGTCCGTCCGCATGGTCGAGGGCATCAACGCTCTGGGCGGTCATGCCAAGCTGACCATTTATCCCGGCGCGGGTCACGGCTGCTGGATCTACACCTACACCGACGAGGAACTGATGAACTGGATGCTGGAGCAGCATCTTGACTGACAAAATCGAAAGGAAATAACAACCATGAGAAGATACGTAATTGCAGGAAACTGGAAGATGAACATGACCCCCTCCGCCGCCAAGGCTATGATCGAGGAGCTGAAGCCCCTCGTTGCAGGCAAGGACAACTGTGACGTGGTGCTCTGTGTACCCGCCATCGACATCCCCGCCGCCGTTGAGGCCGCCGCAGGCTCCAACATCAAGATCGGCGCTGAGAACGTCCACTTCAAGGCCTCCGGCGCTTACACCGGTGAGATCTCCGCAGATATGCTCACCGAGGCCGGCGTGGAGTATGTCGTAATCGGTCACTCCGAGAGAAGACAGTACTTCGCCGAGACCGACCAGACCGTGAACCTCCGTACCCTGGCCGCCCTGAACGCAGGTCTGAAGGCCATCGTTTGCGTAGGCGAAACTTTGGAGCAGAGAGAGCTGGGCTACACCGAGACCCTGCTCAAGTTCCAGACCAAGATGGCTCTGACCAACGTTACCGCAGAGCAGATGAAGAACGTCATCATCGCATACGAGCCCGTTTGGGCTATCGGTACCGGCGTGACCGCTACCGCTGATCAGGCTGACGAGGGCAACGGCTACGTCCGTGCCGCTGTCGCCGAGATGTTCGGTGCCGAGATCGCCGAGGCAACTGTAGTTCAGTACGGTGGCTCTATGAACGAAAAGAACGCAGCCGAGCTGCTCTCTAAGCCCAACGTGGACGGCGGCCTCATCGGCGGCGCTTCCCTCGTTGCCGCCAAGTTCACCGCCATCGTGGACGCCGCACAGTAAGGACGGGGAGTACGTCGGGGAGAAACTTCTTGCAAGAAGTTTCTCCCCGACGTACTCCCCGTCCTTACTGTGCGGCGTCCAC
>CAJGEA010000193.1 GCA_904502015.1 uncultured Clostridia bacterium
AATTTAAGAATACCTATACCCGACAAGGAATAACGCTCCTCTATGCCGTAGGGGCGATCTGTGATCGCCCGCGGGCGCACACAGTGCGCCCCTACCATGGGTTATTATAAACCGTTCGATAAATCCAAATTTAAAAGCCCCGCCAAAACATGTAACACCAAACGAAAACAAAGCAGCTGCCGCGCGGTGCGCGGCAGCTGCCGTTTTATGGGAAAATTTGCCGATTACGAGTTCTCGACAGCGTCGAAGGACTCGCGGGCGCGGAACAGCAGGGATATGCACCAGATGCCGGCGAGGGCTACCACGGTGTAGATGATCCGCGCGGCCAGCGTGCCTACGCCGCCGCAGATCCACGCCACGAGGTCGAACTGAAACAAACCGATGCTGCCCCAGTTGAGCGCACCGATAATGGTGAGGATCAGCGCAATTCTGTCCATGATCATAGGAAAAACCAATCCTTTCCGCCCCCGCGCGGCGGGAGCTTGATGTCCCTTGCAGGATCAGGGGGAGAACCGTTGTGCGATGCCGTTCGGTCTGCGGCCTCTGGTCAGCGGTCGCTCGCGCCGCGCGGGTCACAAGTTCATCCGCTCCTATTGTCCCCCGCGGCGGCGGGGATTATGTGATGTTGCGCGGTATTTTGTGTTCAAAAAAATTCAAAAAATGGTGTTTGTCTGAGTTCGAGAGGGAAAAGTGTGTGTCTGAAGCATGGCAAAAAACCTCGACAGACCCGTGGGTCAATCGAGGTTTTGAGAAAAATATGTTTTTACGAACGACCGCAGTGCTGCAGCCACGTTTCCGGGTAATTGACAACGAACTTGTACTTCGTATTGTTGGCAACGATCACCAGTTTGCTTCCTTCCTTGCAAATGCTGCTGATCTGGTCATTGGTGAAGATCAGGTTGCGTGTGTCAAAGTTAAGCTTGTGGGCGTAAAATTCCGCGCCCTTGTCGGTTATGAACAACCAACCGCCGTTCCCGTCGAGAGTGGCAGCGCCCTCTACGATGATAGTCTTCGTTCCCGAGATCTCGGCTCGTTTGATTGCCCACTTTTTGCTATTTGCAAGACAATTTGTAGCGATCTGCATACCTAAACCGAACAGTACGGCAAACAGTAGGCCACACAGTAAGCCGACCGTACCTATCGCGATGCACATGAAAATACCGAAGAAAAGGCCTCCGAGAAGACTGGCAAGCCAAAGACGGCCATTATTGTTCTTGACGATGATTCCGCGAGCCTGCGGTGCTCCGTTTGGCTTTGAGGATGCGTGGGACGGCGCACTTTTTCCGGTGGCACAACCGCAATGGATGCAGACGACGGCATCCTCGTGGATTTGCTTGCCGCATTTAGAACAGAATTTCATAATTTTACCTTTAGCCGATCACATATACATGAGCATGAGAAGCACAAAGGAAACTGCCCACGAAATAATGGCAGTAATACCGCAAGCGCGCGCCTTTTTGGGAGTCGAGCTGTGCTTGACGGGCCAGTAAATGAGACCGAAGAGGGGAATGAGGGCTGCCAGAATACACAGGCCAACGCTGACGGTGTCATCCTCACGGGGTTGGGTGGTGGCAGTTTGGGGCTTGTTGTCGGTGGAGCAGCCGCATCCGGGGCAGATTACGGCCTCGTCCATCAGCTCTTTTCCGCAGTGCGTACAGAATTTCATAGCTTTCTCCTTGATGATTTGATTTAATTCCATTTTGGAATTATTTATATTATAATTCCGATTCGGAATTTTGTCAAGCCTTTTTGCGTATATAATGCAAAAAAAAGATTTGTTGGAGGAAAAGCATGAAAACGCGCAAGCAGGCATACGGCATTTCCAACATGGTGGGCAGGAACATCGAGGGGCTTCGCAAGCAGAAAGGCATCAAGCAAAAGGATCTGATCGCGCAAATGCAGGTAATGGGTTGTGATATCAACCCCACCAGCTACTCCAAGCTGGAGGGACAGGTGAGAAGCGCGACCGATCGGGAAGTCTACGTGATCGCAAAGATTTTGGGAGTGGCTATGGAGGCGCTGTTTGAGGAATCCGAGAACCAATAACCCGTAGGCGAGGTCAAAACTGAGCGTGATTTGTAAGGGGCAGAATGTTTTTTGCGTTTTTGGCGTGAAAATTCGTTCTGCCCCTTGCAAAATTCCCGAAAATGTGATATACTAAACTATCTATGAGTATTTTGACTCATAACCGACTTGTAAACACATATTTTCTATATACGCAAAAAGGAAAGGAATTCCATCATGCATTGGTCTGAAGAAATTGCACAGCAGCTCATTGACAGAAACCCCGACAAGGAGGAGTACGTTTGCGCCGCCGGTATCAGCCCCTCGGGCTCGGTTCACATCGGTAACTTCCGCGACATTGCCACCTCTCTGTTCGTCTGCAAGGCGCTGGAGAAGAAGGGCAAAAAGGCGCGCCTTCTGTTCTCCTGGGACGATTTTGACCGTTGCCGCAAGATCCCTGCCAACGTGCAGGCCAAGGTCGGCGACGCATTCGACAAATACATCGGTACGCCCTACGTGGACATGCCCGACCCCTGGGGCTGTCACGAGAACTACGCCGAGCACTTCAAGGCCGAGTTCACCGCCTCCATGGAGCGCATGGGCATCACCATGGACTACCGCCATCAGGGTCAGATGTACCGCTCGGGTGCTTACACCGATGCCATCATTGAGTCTCTGAAAAAGCGCGGCGAGATCTTTGAGATCCTCGACTCCTTCAAGACCAAGGATATGACCAAGTCCGATGAGGAGCGGGCCGCCGAGCACGACGCCGAGAAGGCGAAGTACTGCCCCGTGTCGGTGTTCTGCCCCGAATGCGGCACCGACTTCACCACCGTGACGAACATTTCGGAGGATTGCACCGAGGCAGACTACACCTGCCGTTGCGGTCACGAGGGTCACATCAACTTCCTTGAGAACTTCAACTGCAAGCTCGGCTGGAAGGTGGACTGGCCCATGCGCTGGCGCCACGAGGGTGTTGATTTTGAGCCCGGCGGAAAGGATCACGCCGCCCCCACCGGCTCGTACTCCAACGCTAAGCACATTTCCAAGAAAATCTTCGGCTACGAGCCGCCCCTGTTCCAGGGCTACGAGTTCATCGGTATCAAGGGTCTGGCGGGTAAGATGTCCTCCTCCTCGGGTCTGAACCTCACACCCGACACCATGCTCAGCCTGTACGAGCCCGAGATCATCTTCTGGCTCTACTCCAAGACCGAGCCCACCAAGGCGTTCGACTTCTGCTTTGACG
>CAJGEA010000194.1 GCA_904502015.1 uncultured Clostridia bacterium
AGGCGGTGTCCATAGTGACCTTCCTTTGTGAATTGTTGTTGTAGCAAACTCAATTCTACCACGGATTTGTCACTATGGATATTCTTTTTTGAAAACTTTTACCCTATCGGGTATTGCAACTTCATTTTACAACGCGCGAAAAAATATTTTTTATTAAAGTTTTTGAAATCCAAAAAATTTTTTCAAAAAGTTTTTGGTGGGGTTTGGGGTGAAACCCCAAGAAAATCGGGGTGCAGGGGTGAAACCCCTGCATTCATAAGTACCTCCCACAGCTCGTCCGCCGTTCGGGCGACGGGCTGGTCGCCGAGGGCGGCGAGGAATTCGTGGGTGCGGTAGCCCCAGGACACGCTGACGGGGATCATGCCCGCGTTACGGGCGGTGAGGTAGTCGATGTCGCTGTCCCCCACGTAGACGCACTCGGCGGGGGCGACGGGCTCACCCAGTGCGCGCGCGGCCTGCTCCATGATGGCGAGGGCCATCGAGGGGTCGGGCTTGCCGGGGCGGTCGGTGCGGAAGCCCTCGGCGGCGAGGAGGAGCCCCGCGGGGAAAAGCTGATCCGCCAGCGCCTTGACGAACTCGTCCTGCTTGTTGGAATTCATGGCGACAAGGGTGCGCTCGCTCAGCCGCTCAAGGAGCGGGATCATGCCCTCGTAGGGGTGGGAGAGGGTGTATGTCCGGGCGTACTCGGCGTTGTAGAGCGCCATGACGCGCTCGACCTCGGCGGCATCGGCACGTCGGTCGGCGGGCAACGCCTCCTCAATGAATTGTCGCACGCCAAAATTGACGAAACGGCGCACCTCCTCGCTCGTGTGGGTGGGGTAACCGCAGGAGGTCATGGTGCGGTTCAGCGCCTCGCAGATGCCGTCCAGCGTGTCGGCGGTGGTGCCGTCCAGATCGAAAATGACCAGCTTGATGCGATTCGCGTGTGCCGTGCGTTCCATACGTGCTTTCCTTCCTTTTTATTATATTATCATGCATTATAACCATCGGTTGTAGTATAGCACATTCCGCAAAAGAAGTCAAGAAAGAATTTTGGGGAAAAGCAGTCCCCGAGCGTTACCTTTGTGCCGACTCAGTCACGTTCAAATTTGGATTTGTCGAGCAGGGGTTTCACCCCTGCACCCCACCAGAACCCTTTTTGCAAAAAGGGTTCTGGACTCCCAAAAACCTTAAAAAACATATATTTCAAAATGCTTTTTTAAATATATTTTTGAAGGTTCTTGAGGGGGTTCGGGGGAACTTCTTGCAAGAAGTTCCCCCGGCGTTCTCCCAGATAAACCCCAATTTGACACATGGCGAATTGCCATATCCCCTTTTGAAAGTAGGGAAAATCCCCCGAAAAGCTTCATGGCAATCAATTGTTTCCGTTATTTTTGCTTGAAAAATGCAAAAAAGCATCCGGAAATACCCGTATTTTGTGCAATCATACATATAAAAATATCAAAAAAACCTTGACACGGCAGGCGGAATGTGATATAATGGATTCACCTCTGCGAATGGGCTTTTTTGTTGTGCCCGAAACTTGCGCCACAAGACGGACACGGCTCTTCGGGAGGGAGGTACACGGCAGGCCCGACCTGCGGGACTGCAAATATTTTACATGGGAGGTGCCGATATCATGGCTAATGAAGTAAGAGTCAAGGTAACTCTGGTTTGCACCGATTGCAAGCAGAGAAACTACGACACAACCAAGAACAAGAAGAACGACCCTGACAGACTTGAGCTCAAGAAGTACTGCAAATTCTGCCGCAAGCACACTCTGCACAAAGAGTCTAAGTGATCGGGAGGAATTTGAAATGTTGAAAAACAGAAATCTGACGTCCCTCGTGGCTGTCCTTCTGTCTGCGCTCATGCTGCTCTCGCTTCTGACCGTTTCCGCCTTTGCTGATACCGATACGGCCGAGAGCAACACCGAGGAGATCGTTTCTGTAACCGACGGCGAGACCGAGGCTCCCACCGAGCCCACCACCGATGGCGAGACGGCCGGCGAAACCGGAACCGAGGCTGCTACCGGCAGCGAGACGACCGCAGCAACCACTACGGCTGCTACCACGACCGCAGCAACCACCACCGCCGGCGATGACGACGACAAGCAGGAGGCTCTGACCCGCGCGATCGTCAATCTCGTGGTCGGCGCTCTGATCCTCGCTCTGGCTATCGTGCTGATCGTCAAGTTCCGCTCCAAGATCCCCGCATGGTGGAAGGCTCTGAAGTCTGAGTGCGGCAAGATCGCTTGGTGCCCCAAGGACAAACTGAAGAAGAACACCATCGTCGTTATCATCATCATCGTCCTCCTCGCCGTTGTGATCGGCGTTCTGGACTTTGCATTCTCCAAGGGAATTCTCCTGCTCGGAGACCTTATCCACTAAGGAAGTGCGATATGAGTGATATCGATGGAATGAACGTAGGCCCGCGGTGGTATGTGGCGCACACCTATTCGGGCTATGAAAGCAAGGTCAAAGCCAGCCTTGAGAAGACCGTGGAAAATCGCGGACTCGGAGACAAGATCTTCGACATTCGCATCCCCGTCCAGACCATCGTTGAAAAAGTCGGCGATGTCGAGAAGACGGTAGAGGTCAAGATTTTCCCCAGCTACGTCTACATCAAGATGGTCATGACCGACGAAACGTGGCACGCCGTCCGTAACATTACGGGTGTGACGGGTTTCGTAGGCCCCGGATCCCGCCCCACTCCCCTGAGCGAGGCAGAGGTTGAGGCTCTTAACATTGAGGAGACCAGGAAGGTTCGCCTGACCTTCGCAGTCGGTGACAACGTACAAATTGTCAGCGGTCTGTTCGAGGGTTACAGCGGCGTTGTCCAGTCGATCTCCGAGGATATGCGCCAAGTCACGGTACTGGTTAAGCGCGGTCGCCGCGATATGCCTGTTGAGCTTGAGGTCTCCGCCATCAAGCCCGTCGATTGATTCGCCGTATCCTACCACGCCCCAAGGGGAGAGGTTCCCCACCGCGCGACCGCCGATAAAGGACGGTCGATGCGAAACCATTTGACAATCAAATCCCAACAAGGGAAAACAGAAGCGGCGGTTTTGCTATGCCGCGTCTGTCCGTGGGAGGGAGAAAATTTCGCCTCTGGCTATTCTCCCGTACAAGTACCACATTTGGAGGTTCATTCATTATGGCAAAGAAGATTATGGGTTATATCAAGCTCCAGTTGCCCGCTGGTAAAGCAACTCCTCAGCCCCCCGTTGGTCCCGCTCTGGGTCAGTACGGTGTGGCTATCCCCGTG
>CAJGEA010000195.1 GCA_904502015.1 uncultured Clostridia bacterium
CAGAACCCTTTTTGCAAAAAGGGTTCTGGTGGGGTGCAGGGGTGAAACCCCTGCTCGACAAATCCAAATTTGAAAACCACTTTTCCATCGGGGGATATGGTAGGCGCGTGGCAACCATCCCCGAGCCAAAGCTGTGCCGCAGGCACAAATCCAAATTTGAAAACGTCAAAGGGCTTCCTTTCCATTATACCGCGCGGCGGGGGGCTTGTCAATAGGGGCGGCGGGCAAAATTCAATCCAGCACCCGCTCGTAGGCCACGCGGGGCGCGCCGCTGAGTAACTTGATCTCGCCGCACAGGGTAAATCCGTGCTTTTCCAGCATCCGCCGCATGACCACGTTGCCCTCGTGGGTGTCGATACGAAGGGAGGCTCGTCCCAGCGCGCGGGCGTGGGCGGTGGCGTAATCCATGATGGCGGTGGAGATACCGCTTCCTCGCCGCGCCACGGCCACCGCCACGCGGTGGATGGCGACATAGTGGCACACGCGCGCGTCCCCCGTCAGCCAGCGGCCTCCGAAGATCTCGTTATACGTGACCTCCCCGTCGTCCACCAGCACGAAGGTGCCCACGATATCGGTGTCAATCTCCACGACGTAGGAACGGCCAAGCCGAATATCCTCCTCAATGACGGGACGGGAGGGATACCCGTCCTGCCATTGATCGATGCCGAGGGCGGCAATCGTCCCCCGCGCCTCCTCGAAGAGGGGCATTAAATCATCCAGATCGCGCAGAGTTGCCAAACGAATCTGCATAGTGTCCTCCTTGATGCCGCGCATCGCGCGACCGGTTTTTATTCCGCCGTAAACTGCACACTGGCCGCCCACTCGGCGATCTCTTGTGCATACTCCTCTGCGTCCTTCTCCAGCGTGACGAACTGCACGAGCCAGAAGGCATCCTCCGCCTTGTAGCCGTAGGATACGTAGTGGTAGCTGTCACCGTCGATGGTGGAGCTGTATTCAAAGCGGCACAGCCCGTTCTCCGAAACGATTTGAGAGCCCGTCAGGTCGTTCGCCTCCAGAACCATCTCCAGATACTGCTCCACGGTGTAGCCCTCCCAGCCCTCGACCAGAGAAAACTTCTCGGTCAGCGCCCAGACGGCCACCTTTCTCGATTCAAAGGCCACATCGTATTGCTGTATATCCTTTTCGGAAAATTCATCGGTCAGAGTGATGGTCATGCCGCCCGAGGTGAACGTCTTTTCCTCAACGAATCGGTCCTCGAGGTAGTTGAAGCCAAAGCCCAGAGCAAAGCCCACGATAGCGGCGACGATCAGAATCACAATACCGCGGCGCGTGCCCTTCTTGCGGTGCTCCGAAACCTCGGCACCCTCGTTACCGTCAAAACGGAAGGCGTTGCCGTTTGCGGGATTGTAGCGGTTTTTGCCGCTGATGAACACGTCCTCCTGCCCTTCGGGGAGTTGGTAATAATCGCTGCAAAAATTGCGGCTGAGCTTGTCGGCAATGACGAACACCTTGGCCTCTGCCTCCGCGACCTCAAAGGTCTTGGTCTCGCCGTTTTTCAAAACGCCCAGCTTGCGGCAGGGGACGTCGTTGATGGTCAGCTCGCCCGCCGTGGGATCCTCGATATACACTTGCAGCCGCGCAAGACAGCCGACAAAGCTTTTTGTTCTCGTAATGGTCAGATTTCTCATGCGAGTGTCCTCCGTAATATTATTGGTAGATTATTTTACTTGCTTCCCTGGGTGAGCGCCGCCTGGCGGTAGGTGCCCTCGGCCTTCTGGCACTCCTCGGCCCACAGCGCCGCCTGACGGTCGTAGACCTCCTGCGGGATCTCGGGCGTTCCCTTGGAGAAGGTGGGCAGGAGCATATCCCCTGCCGCCGCGGGGTCGGTGCAGGCGGTATCGCCTCGCCATGCGTCCCGCTCGTCCTTGTTGCGCAGGTTGGGGATGGCCATGGGAATGCCGCCCGCCAGCACCGAGCGGTAGGCGAACAGGCCGGGCAGGAACATATCCAGCGCCTCGTAGACGTCGATGGTGTCGGCGTCGGCATCGCCCAGAATCTGCTTGATGAAGTAGTACATGGAGAAGAAGTCCGAGCCGCCGTGACCGAAGCCCGCCACGTCATCCGCAGGCGCATGCTCGGGGCAATAGGAACGCAGGCTGACCGTCTCGTAGCCGCCGTCGTACTCGTCCTTGTTGATGTAGATCTTGCCGATATGACCGTCCCTCGCATCCTCGCGGCCGCACTCCATGCGCCCCAGCGAGCCGTACATGGTGTACCAGATGGAGTCTCGGTAGAGGTCGCCGTGGATGGACTTGACGATGCCGCCGTTCTCCAGCGTCACCATCTCGATGCCGAACTGGCCGCCCTTACCACCCGAGCGGAGGCGGCGGGCGTTCTTCGTGCCCTCAAAGCCCACGACCGACACGGGACGCAAGCCCGTTGCGTGAATGATGGGACCCAGCGAGTGGGTGCAGTAGAAGGTGGCGTACATACGGTTGCGCCAATGATCCTCCTCGCCGTAGGTGATGGAGGGCCAGATGGGCTCGCAGTTGTGGATGTACTCGCCCTCGCCGTACTCGAATTCGCCGATCTCGCCCGAGGCATAGAGCTTCTTCATCTCATAGGGGGCGGGCATGTAGCAGTAGTTCTCGCCGTAGGCGTACACGAGGCCGCTCTCCTCCACCGCCTCGACCAGCTCGACGGCCTCCTTCATGTTCTGCACGGGCAGAACCTCGGAGAACACGTGCAGGCCCTTTTTCAGACAGCGAATGGCGAAAGGGGCGTGCTCGTTGGCATAGTTGGCCAGCACCACCGCGTCCATATCGTGCTCGATGAACTTGTCAAAGTGATCGTAGAACGTGATGTTCAGGCCCTCGGTGGCCGCTCTCTGGGCGTCCAGCGCCTCGGGATTCTTGTCGCAGATGGCCACCACCTCGGCGTGGTCGGCGCGCTTGCAGTAATTGATCATGCTGGTGCCGCGGTAGGCACCCAGAACACCAATGCGGACTTTTTTCATGAGAAGCTCCTTTCTGTTTTGAGGAAGTATTGTTTTTGAAATGTAGTTTTTAAATTTGGATTTGTGCCTGCGGCACAGCTTTGGCTCGGGGATGGTTGCCACGCGCCTACCATATCCCCCGATGGAAAAGTGGTTTTCAAATTTGGATTTATCGAACGGTTTATAACAACCCATGGTAGGGGCGCACTGTGTGCGCCCGCGGGCGTTCAAAGAACGCCCCTACACCCTTAAACCAAAGAATATCTATACCC
>CAJGEA010000196.1 GCA_904502015.1 uncultured Clostridia bacterium
CCTCCTTGGCAAGAATCGGGTAAGCGGGCGATCAGAACAACTCGATGAGCTCCTTGGGGCTCTTGGTGAAGTTGTGGATGGTGCCGTCGGGGAGCACGGCGACCATGTCCTCGATGCGGCAGCCGTACTTGCCCTCAAGGTAGATGCCGGGCTCGCAGGTCACCACGTGACCGGGGGTGAGGACGGCATCGTTTTGGAAGGCGGAGGAAACGCGGGGATTCTCGTGAATGTAAAGCCCCACGCCGTGGCCGAGTCCGTGGCCGAACTTGCCCTCGTAGCCCGCGCCGTAGATAATGTCACGCGCCACGCGGTCAACGTCGGCGCACTTCATGCCCGCGCGCATGGCGTCCAGGGCGGCGGTCTGGGCGGTGAGAACGGTATTGTAGATCTTCTTGATATCCTCGTCGGCGCGTCCTAGCACCACGGTGCGGGTCATGTCCGAGCAGTAGCCGTCTACGCGCGCGCCAAAATCCATGGTGAAGAAGCCCTTTTCCAGCTTGACGGGACGGGGCTCGCCGTGGGGACGGGAGGAGGCGGTGCCGCTGACCGCAATGGTGTCGAACGCCGTGCCCTCGGAGCCGTGGGCGCGCATGAAAAATTCCAGCTCCAGCGCCACCTCCAGCTCGGTGCGCTCGGGGGTGATAAAGCCCAGGATGTGGGCAAAGGCATCGTCGGTGATTTTTTGGGCGCGCGCCATGGCGGCCAGCTCTGCCTCGTCCTTGTAGAGGCGCAGACCGTCGATCAGCGCGGATGCGCCTGCCTTCAGCTCAACCCCCTCGCACTTCGCGGCGATGCGGTCGCGGAGCGCGCAGGAAAGGGTTTCCTCTTCGTAGAGTGCTTCACGCACGTGGTAGTCGGTCAGAAGGGCGCGGACGTAGTCCAGCATGGAGCGGTCGGGCATGACGATCTCCCATTCGGTGGCGTCCACCGTCATGCGGGCTACCTCAATGTAGCGGAAATCGGCGAGTAGGAACGCCGCCTCGGGCAGAACGACCACGTAGCCGTCGGTGTAGTTCAGCCCGCTGAGATACCGCTGGTTGATCTCGGACGATACGATCACGGCCTCAATGCCGTCCTTCTTCATGGCAGCCTGCAGATTCTTTACGTGTGACATGATATTTCTCCTTGTGTGTTTGTTATATGCAGGGGTTTCACCCCTGCATCCCACCAAAACTTTCTTGAAAGAAAGTTTTAGATTCAAAGAACTTTAATAAAAATATTTTATTATGGGTTTTTGGGAGTCCATAACCCTTTTTGCAAAAAGGGTTCTGGTGGGGGTCAGGGGGCAATGCCCCCTGATCAATTGTTTCTATGCGCCAGCCAATAATTCTTCATGGCGAGGGCGTCCTCAGCCATGGTGCCGTCGGACTCGCAGATAATGCGGGGGCAGAGGCCGTCGCGGATGATAGCCTCCACGAGGGGCTCGAAGTCGGGGCCCCAGTTGGTATCGCTAAAGGTGACGTGCCGTTTCTCGCCGGCGGCGGTGTATTCGATGCGGGAGAAGTGGCAATGCAGATGGGTGGCGTACTCGTCGCCGAGGCGCTCGGCGATGGTGTGAAAGACGCGGCGGTAGCTGTCGCGGTCTGGGAAGGAGCCGCCGCACTCGCGGGCGTTGAGATGTCCGAAATCCACGACGGGGTGGAAGTGAGGGTCAACGCGGCATTGCTCGATGACCTCGTCCAGCGTGCCGAGCTGGTTGCGCTTGCCCATTGTCTCGATGCCGAGACGGATGTGGGTGTCTCCGATGCGCTCTATGAGGCGAGCGAGTGTGTCACAGGAGAGGCGCATGGCCTCCTCGCGGGAGATTTTTCCTGCGCTGCCGCTGTGGATGACGATGGTGTCCGCGCCCAGCAGCTCGGCGGCCCACAGAGATTTCTCGATGTACCCAATGCTGTTTTCCCGTTTTTCGGGCTCGACGCTGGAAAGAGATATGAAGTAGGGCGCGTGCAGGGACATTCGGATGCCGTGCTCGATCGCCTTTTGTCCGATCTGCGAAAGGACGGCTTCGCCGGCGTGAACGCCCTTGCCCGCCTCGTATTCGTAGGCGTCAAGCCCCTTTTCGGCGAGCCAGCCGGGGGCTTGCAAGGTGGCGCGGCCGCCCTCGGAGGCGAACCACTCGCCGTTGCCGCCGGGGCCGAAGGTGGGGGTGTTGGTTGTTATAAACATAGGATTCTCCTTTGGTGTGAGTGCGGAATTCACGTAAACTGTTAAGCGCAAGTTGCCCCTCTCCGTCAGCCTTTGGCTGCCGCCTCTCCCGAGGGGAGATGCGTTTCGTGGTTAAGGGCTCTCCCTCCGGGATAGCTCCCGCGGAGCGGGTGAGAGGGTGTTACCACTCAACGCCGTTTTTTCGCTTGTACCGCCGCACGAAGGGACGTTCGAGCACCCGCTTGAAGCGGGTGAAGGCGTCGCGGCGGTCGTTGATGGGGGGGACGATGATGGCGCGGAGGCCGATATGCTTGCCCGCCAGCGCATCGGTCAAGAGCTGGTCGCCCAGCATGACGGTGTTGGTCTTGTCCGAGCCCATGGCGGTCATGGCGCGGCGGAGATTCTTGCCGAAGGGTTTGCCGCTCTTGTAGTAGGCAGGGAGCCCCAGCGTGCGGTTAAATAGCTCCACGCGCTCGCGTCCGTTGTTGGACACGAAGGTGATGGAGATGCCCGCGTCGGCAAGGCCCGCGAGCCAGCCGCGCAGGCGGTCGTCGGGCTCGGCCTGCTCGTAGGGGGCGAGGGTGTTGTCAATATCGGCCAGCACGGCGCGTACCCCGATGGATTTGAGAAATTCGGGCGTGACCGCGTCATAGGTGGGGAACATGTAGTCGGGCATAAGCCAGTTTTTCATGGTGTTTCTCTCTTTATGGATAGTGTAGAGTGCTGTTATGCAGAACAGAAGAATTTGGATTTATCGGTGGGTTGAGCAAAGCCCAGCCAAGGAGTGTGGGGGATGGGGCAAGGAAAACTCAAAACAATTAGTAGCCATTCCTGGGGAAGGGGGAGAGAAACTTCGGCGTTTGAGATGGTTCTCTACCCCTTCCCCGATGCAAAGGCAGGCACAAGAAAACCGCGTGACACATAAAGGCTTTTTCGTTTTCCTTGTTCCGTATATTTTTAGCTATTGCCGATTTTCTTGCGGCTTCCGCCGCGCGTCAGAGGGCGTTCCCCCCTCCGACACCGCCCCCCTTGGCGTTTTTTTGTGTCGGGGGCCCAACCCCCCCCACCCCCCGAG
>CAJGEA010000197.1 GCA_904502015.1 uncultured Clostridia bacterium
AAACCAAAGAATATCTATACCCGATAAGGAATATTGCTGTTTTACCTGTAGGGGCGCCCCTGTGTGGGCGCCCATGGGAGGCCACATAGGGCCTCCCCTACAGCGGCTAAATAAACACCCCGACAAACCCCAATTTGAAGAACTGCCCGTAGGGGGCATCCCATCGGGTAAGACGCAAGGTGCCCGCAAAACCCCAATTTGACGAGTGGCTGAATCGTTATAATGGGGGCTTTGGGTTTTGTTATAAAAATTCGGTTTAGCCCTTGCAAAAGCGGGAAGAATATGCTACAATATAAGGACGGAATTTTTTTTACCGAAAGGAAACAAAAGATATGTCTGAATGTACGCATGATTGCTCCACCTGCTCGTCCAACTGCGCGTCGCGCGAAAAGCAGAGTCGTGAGAGTATGTTTGAGAAGCCCAACGATCTTTCCTCTGTCAAGCACGTCATCGGCGTGTGCAGCGGCAAGGGCGGCGTGGGCAAGTCCCTCGTTACCTCCATGCTGGCGGTGCTGATGCAGCGCCGCGGCTACAAGGTCGGTATTCTGGATGCCGACATCACGGGTCCCTCCATCCCCAAGGCGTTCGGCCTTGACAAGCCCGTTGAGGGTGACGGTCTGGGTATGATCCCCCCCTCCACCACTACGGGCATTGATATCATGTCGGTTAACCTGATGCTGGACGACGTGACCCGCCCCGTGATCTGGCGCGGCCCCGTGATCGCAGGTACGGTCAAGCAGTTCTGGACCGACACCATCTGGAACGACATTGACTACCTGTTCGTCGACTGCCCTCCCGGAACGGGCGACGTACCCCTGACCGTGTTCCAGTCCCTGCCTCTGGACGGCATCGTGATCGTATCCAGCCCGCAGGATCTGGTGGCTATGATCGTGTCCAAGGCGGCACACATGGCTGACATGATGCAGGTACCCGTGCTGGGTCTTGTGGAGAACATGAGCTACGTGATCTGCCCCGATTGCGGCAAGGAGATCCACGTGTTCGGCGACAGCCACATCGAGGAGATCGCCGAGAAATTTAGTTACGATCTGCTCGGCAAGATCCCCATGGACTCCAAGCTGGCCGCGCTGTGCGACAAGGGCTGGATCGAGATGATGGAGAACAACTACCTCGAGGCCGCTGCCGATGCGGTCGAGGCAAAGTGCCCCATCGTAAAGTAAATGTCCGTGTTTGATATGGATAAGGGGCTTGCCGCGGAGGCGACCGAAGCCCCCGTGTGCAGGGAAGGCTCCTTGACTCTTTCCGTGCGCGTAGGCTTGTGGTTTCGCCGCCATTGGCGATACCTGTTGACCTATGCGGTGCTGCTTGCGCTATTGTTCGGCTTTCTTCTCATCACTGTGAGCGCGTGCATGGTACACGTGACTCGCCCGGCGTTGCTGACCACCGAGGACGCCGCCGCACGGCTGGGGGAGCAGGAATTCGATTGTATTCTCGTGCTGGGGGCGGGGCTGCGTTCGGACGGAACGCCCAGCTCCATGCTAAGCGACCGCGTGCAGGTGGCGTGTGATCTATACGCCGCGGCCTCAAGCGAGGGGCGTACCGTGCCTCTGCTCATGAGCGGCGATCACACGGGGGACTACAACGAGGTAGCCGCCATGAAGGATTTGGCTGTCCGTTTGGGCGTTCCCTCGGAGGACGTATTCCTTGACCACAAGGGCTACTCCACCTACGAGAGCCTGTGCCGCGCCCGCGAGGTGTACGGCGTACGCCGCGTTCTGATCGTCACGCAGGAGTTCCACCTGCCCCGCGCACTGTTCATAGCACGTGAGCTGGGGCTGGATGCCGTTGGCGTTGCGGCGGACTTGCGCCCGTACGCCAAGGCGTTCCTTCAGGACGGACGTGAGATGCTGGCGCGCTACAAGGATCTGTTCGTTGCCGCGCGTGGAGACTTGGTCGGAACAACCGATCCCAAGGTGGATATGGGCGCGAACGGGGACGATACATGATGCGCGGTTGCCGCTTTTGACCGCGAAAGGAGTACGATCATGAAGCTGACTTTGAACCCCGATCGGGAGATTGTTCAAACTGTGCGCGAGGGACTGATCGCCAAAGGCGGTTTCTGCCCCTGCCGCGTGGGGAAAAAGTCGGAATTCCGTTGTATGTGTGAGGAGTTCCGTCGCCAGATCGCAGACCCCGATTTTGAAGGCTACTGCCATTGCAAGCTGTTTTACAAATCCAAAAAGTGAAAGGAGCTTCCTATGTCATTGATTCACGTTACCGCACAGAATTTTGAGGAGATCCGCAATCAGGATAAGCCCGTCCTGCTGGACTTTTTCGCTACGTGGTGCGGCCCCTGCCGCATGGTAGCCCCCATCGTTGCCGAGATCGCCGAGGAGCACCCCGAGTACGTGGCGGGCAAGATCGACGTGGACGAGGAGCCCGCGCTGGCCGAGGCTTTCCGCATCGTCAGCATCCCCACGCTGGTGGTGATGAAGGGCGGGGAAGTGACCGCCTTTGAGGTTGGTGCACGCGATAAGGAGGACATTCTCTCCATGCTGGAGTGAGCCGCGCCTGATTCGAAAGAATGCCCGTGACTTGTGTCACGGGCATTCTTTTTTGTTGGGATAAAAGCACCCCGCACCCAATGGGTGCGGGGTGGGGAAACGGATTAGCTGAAGCTGATCTCAAAGGTCACGTTGCCGGGCTCGGCACAGTACTGGTCAACGACGAAGTCGATGCTCTGACCTGCCTGGAGGGTGACGGTGTGGGTGGGAGACGTGGCATCTACCCATACGCTACTGTTGTAATCGCTGTAATTGAACTGTGCCTGACCGTCGGTGGCAAAAGTGAGCATCTTGAAGGTGAAGGTGCCTGCCTTGGTGGCGGTAAAGCGGTAGAAAGCTGCGGGGGTAGGCTGACGCAGCTCAGCGAGATACGTGCCGTCCGCCTTTAGCTCGTAGGGTGAGTCCATGGTGCCCGAGCCACTGAGGCTGGAGCTGTTGGTGATGCCGGTGTCGTCGGGATTGTACTCGTCATCGGGATTGGAGTCAGCGGAGGAGATGAAGGAGACGGAGAACTTGGTGGTCGTAGCGGCGCCGTTTGCGGAGGCTACCTCGATGATGATCTGATCGCCCGAGGTTGCGGCATCCAGCATCAAGGTGCCGGGAACAGTGATGGGGCCTGCACTGGCGCCCGTCAAGTTCGAATAGATCTGGAAACGGGCGTCGGTATTGTTTTGGACCAGCGTCAGCGTGCCC
>CAJGEA010000198.1 GCA_904502015.1 uncultured Clostridia bacterium
CAGCCTGCGGCTACCAGCTTGGCCATAGAATGATATACGGCCGCGCGCGCACCGGTGTAGGGATCAACGGACATATGGTCAGCATCCAAAGCCCAAGACATCACGCTGGCCTGCTCGGTTGTCTGACCGGGCAGGGTGGGCAGGAGTGCCGCCATCGCCTGCGCGGGGGTCTTCTGGGTCTTGCCGCCGAAGGGCATCAGCACAGAGCCCGCGCCGATGGAGCCGTCAAAGCGCTCCACGAGACCGCGGCGGGAGGCGGTCTTCAGATCACCCGCCATCTCGCGGAGGCTGCCGTAGAGTGCCTTGGAGAAGGCAGACAGATCCTTCTCGGTGACCTCGACCTCGGTGTGCTTGTCCGCGCCGTTGGTATTCAGGAACGCACGGGACAGGTTTGCAATGGTCTGACCCTTCCAGGACATGACCATGCGCGCCTCCTCGGTGACAATGGCTACACGGTAGGCCTCAAGGTTCTCGGCCTGCGCGTATTCGATGAACTTGTCCGCATCCTCGGCGGCGACGACCACAGCCATACGCTCCTGAGACTCGGAGATGGCCAGCTCGGTGCCGTCCAAACCGTCGTACTTCTTGCGAACGGCATCCAGATCGATCTTCAGACCGTCAGCCAGCTCGCCGATGGCGACCGAAACGCCGCCCGCGCCAAAGTCGTTGCAACGTTTGATGAGGCGCGTGACCTCGGGGTTGCGGAACAGGCGCTGGATCTTACGCTCCTCGGGCGCGTTACCCTTCTGCACCTCGGAGGCCATGGTGGTCAGGGACTTCATATTGTGGGACTTGGAGGAACCCGTTGCACCGCCGATGCCGTCACGGCCGGTACGGCCGCCGAGCAGGACGATGACGTCACCTGCCTCGGGGCGCTCACGGCGCACGTTGTAGGCGGGCGCGGCGGCGACTACGGCACCGCACTCCAGTCTCTTAGCTACGTAACCGTCGTGGTAGACCTCGGCAACGTGACCGGTCGCCAGACCGATCTGGTTGCCGTAGGAGGAGTAGCCTGCGGCGGCGGTCTGCGCCAGCTTACGCTGGGGGAGCTTGCCCGCCAAGGTTTCAGCGAGGGTCTTGCGGGGATCGCCGCCACCCGTCACACGCATGGCCTGATGGACGTAGGCGCGACCCGACAGAGGATCACGGATGCAACCGCCAATGCAGGTTGCGGCGCCGCCAAAGGGCTCGATCTCGGTGGGATGGTTGTGAGTTTCGTTCTTGAACATGAGCAGCCAATCCTGATCCTCGCCGTTGACATTGGCCGTCACGTGGATGGAGCAGGCGTTGATCTCCTCGGACTCGTCAAGCTCAGGGAGCAGACCGCGCTTCTTGAGGGTCTTGCCGGCGATGGTGGCGATGTCCATGAGGGTCTGGGGGCGCTTGGCGGCCTTCTCCTCACCGTAAACCTCCACGCGCGCGTCCAAATAGCGCTCGTAGGCGGCCTGCACGGCGGGATCGTCGATCTTCACGCCGTCGATGTGGGTGGAGAAGGTGGTGTGACGGCAGTGGTCAGACCAGTAAGTATCCACCACGCGAATCTCGGTGATGGTGGGATCGCGTCCCTCCTCGTCACGGAAGTAAGCCTGCAGGAACTTGAGATCATCAAGATCCATAGCCAGACCGAGGGAGTCCAAAAGGTCGGAAAGCCCCTTCTCGTCCAGCGAGATGAAGCCCTCAACGGTGGCAACGGTCTCGGGGATGGCGTACTCGATGGCCAGCGTCTCGGGCTTATCGAGGGAGGCCTCGCGGCTCTCCACCGCGTTGATGACGTACTTCTTGATGGCGTTCACGTCCGCCTCGGTCAGCGCGCCGCCGAGAACGTACACCTTGGCCGAGCGAACGGTGGGGCGGTCTCCCTGACTCTGGAGCTGGATGCACTGGGCAGCCGAGTCGGCACGCTGGTCGAACTGACCGGGCAGAGGCTCAACGGCAAACACGATGTTCCCCTTCGTATCCAGGGTGTCGGACACCATGTCGAGCTGGGGCTCGGAGAAGACGGTGCGGGACGCCTGCTCAAAGAGGGCGGCGTCGATATTCTCCACGTCGTAACGGTTGATGACGCGAAGGGATTCCAGCGCGGTGATGCCGACGAGGTTTCTCAGCTCGCTGAGCAGTCCGTTTGCCTCGTGTGCCAGCTCGGGGCGCTTTTCTACAAATAATCTGTAAACCATTATGCGTTTTCCTCCAATGCTTTGAGTGCCCGCTGACCAATATCGCGGCGGCAGTAGGCGTTGTCAAAATGAATAGTGGCGACTTTTTCGTAGGACGCCTTGATCGCCGCGGGCAGATCCTCTGCCACGGCGGTCACGCCCAGCACGCGGCCGCCCGCGTTGACCAGCTTGCCGTCCTTGATGGCCGCGCCTGCCACGTAGACCGAATCGGCCACGGCGGCGGGAATGGTGATCTCATAGCCCTTTTCGTAACTCGAGGGATAACCCTTGGACGCCATGATGACACAGCAAGCCGACTTGCCCTCGGCAAACTTGACCTTCACCTCGGAGAGTCGCTCCTCGGTGACCGCCTGCATGACGGTGAGCAGATCGCTCTCCAGCAGGGGCAGGACAACCTGGGTTTCGGGGTCGCCAAAACGGCAGTTGTACTCAATGACCTTGGGGCCCTTGGGAGTGAGCATGAGACCAAAGTAGAGACAGCCCTTGAAGGTGCGTCCCTCGGCGTTCATGGCGTTCATGGTGGGCAGGAAAATGGTTTCCATACACTCGGCGGCAATATCCGCGGTGTAGTAGGGGTTGGGGGCAACCGTGCCCATACCGCCCGTGTTCAGACCCGTGTCGTTGTCGCCCGCGCGCTTGTGATCCATGGAGGAAACCATAGGCACGAGAGTCTTGCCGTCGGTAAATGCCAGCACCGACACCTCGGGGCCGGTCAGGAACTCCTCGATAACCACGTGGTCGCCGCTCGCACCGAACACCTTGTCGGCCATCATGGAGCGTACCGCGTCCTCGGCCTCGGCCAGCGTCTCGGCAATGATAACACCCTTGCCGAGCGCCAGGCCGTCCGCCTTGACCACGATGGGCATATCCTGCGTCTGCAGATAGGCGATGGCCTTGTCCATGTCGTCAAAGATCTCGTAGGCGGCGGTGGGAATGCCGTACTTCTTCATCAGATCCTTGGAGAACGCCTTGGAGCCCTCGATGATGGCGGCGTTCTTGTTCGGGCCGAAGCAGGGGATGCCCGC
>CAJGEA010000199.1 GCA_904502015.1 uncultured Clostridia bacterium
ATTGTCAAATATATCTTTTTCAAGTTTTTTGAAGTCCAGAAACTTTTTTTCAAAAAAGTTTCTGGTGGGGTGCAGGGGTGAAACCCCTGCGAGATAAACCCCAATTTGAAGAACCGCCCGTAGGGCATCCCATCGGGTGAGGTGGTAGGCGCGTGACAACCAACCCCGAGCTAAAGCCCCACCGCAGGTGGCCGATAAACCCCAATTTGTTTTCTTCATCCCGACAGATTTTTCGTCTGTCGGGATGTTTTGCTCGGGTACGCGGTCGCCTCTGCCGTCCCTTGTCCTGCAAAATCCGAAAAAACTTGAAAAAACTTGAAAAAAACTATTGCAATCGGGGAAAAAATGTGATATACTAATACCATAGTATGTACGAGAGTGGGTTTTGAGCGAATCCACTCTCAAAATTTTGTCCCGAAATGCGGCGATTCTACGATCCCCGCCCGAGAAAGGAACGCTATGTCGGATCAAAACAAGAAACCCTCCGAGAGAAAGCCCCTGCGCGCCGTGCGCACCCGCACGTCGGGCCGCGGTGTGGCCGAGCAGGTTCGCACGCTGGTCACCCCTGTGGCTGACGAGCTGGGCTACGTCATCTGGGACGTGGAATACGTCAAGGAGGGCGCAGACTATATCCTGCGCATCACCATCGATAGTGAGGCAGGCATCACCATCGACGACTGCGAGCGCATGACTCACGCCGTCAATCCCGTGATCGACGAGGCCGATCCCATTGAGGAAGCGTATCTGCTGGAGGTGTCCTCCCCCGGCATTGAGCGCGACATCACCCGCGACGAGCATTTTGCCGCTTGCGCCGGTGAACGCGTGGAGCTTCGCCTGTTCGCTCCCGTGGAGGGAAGCCGCGTATGGACGGGTGTCCTCGGCGGACTGGACGAGGCAGGGAACGTCACGGTGGACGTGATGGGTACGCCCCGCACCTTCCCCCGCAAGGATATCGCCAAGATCCGCACCGTATTTGAATTTTGATTGAAATAACCCGAAAGGATGTATAGCCATGAACGCCGAGTTTTTTAACGCTCTTGAGCAACTGGAAAAAGAAAAGGGCATTCCCCAAGCGTACATGATCGAGAAGATCGAGCAGGCGCTTCTCTCCGCCTTCAAAAAGGAGTTCGGAAGCACCGCGCTGATGCGCATTGACACCGATTACACCAAGAAGAAGATGCGCGTGTTCCTGCAAAAGGAGGTCGTGGAGGTGGTCGAGGACCCCATCTGCCAGATCTCGCTGGAGGACGCACGCCAGACCAGCAAGCGCGCCAAGCTGGGTCAAATGATCGAGAAGGAAGTTAAGACCGACACCTTCCGCCGTATCAGCGCCGCCGCCGCCAAGTCGGTGATCATCCAGGGCATCCGTGAGGGTGAGCGTCACGCCATGCAGGAGGCTTATGAGAACAAGAAAGAGGAGCTCATCACCGTTACCGTCGAGCGAATCGACCGCGACAACGGCGACGTTCTGCTCCGTCTCGATCAGGGTACCAACTGGCTCACCCGCGCCGAGCAGATCCCCGGCGAGACATTTACCGTAGACCAGAAGATCAAGGTGTTCCTCACCGAAGTCAACCGCGAGGCCCGCGGCCCCGTCGTGTCCCTCTCCCGCATCCACCCCAAGCTGGTGTGGCGACTGTTTGAGCTGGAGGTCCCCGAGATCCAGGACGGCACCGTCATCATCCGCGGCGTGTCCCGTGAGGCGGGCTCCCGCTCCAAGATCGCGGTTTACTCCCGCGATCCCGATGTCGATGCAGTCGGCGCTTGTATCGGTAACCGCAACATGAGAATTGATAACGTCGTTTCCGAGCTGGCCGGCGAGAAGATCGACATTATTACTTACAGCGAGGTTCCCGAGGAGTATATCGCCGCCGCGCTCGCGCCCGCTACCGTCAATTCGGTCACCATGCTCCCCGAGGGACGCGCCTGCCGCGTCACCGTGGACCCCGATCAGCTCTCTCTGGCCATCGGCCGTGAGGGACAGAACGTGCGCCTCGCCGCCCGTCTGACGGGATACAAGATCGACATTAAGGCTGAGTAATTTCACTGTACTATATAAGGAGGATCGCCATGAGCGGTCATGCACAGCAGGGGCAAAGGCCCCGCAAGATTCCCATGCGGCAATGCCTTGGGTGCAACGAGCACAGGCCCAAGATAGAGCTGCTCCGCGTGGTTCGCACCCCCGAGGGGGAGATCACGCTGGATTTCACGGGCAAGAGGTCGGGGCGCGGCGCGTACATCTGCCGCGACGTCAAGTGCCTGCGCCGTGTGCGCAAGAGCGGACGGCTCGCCCACAATCTGTCCTGCGAGATATCGGCTGACGTCTACGACCGCATGGAGCGTGAGCTGACCGACGCAGGGGGCTCCGAAAGCGAGGGGCAGGCATGAGTGGCCCCACCCCGCAGAGCAAGCTCCTGTCCACGCTCGGGTTGTGCGCCCGCGCGAGAAAGCTGGTCATGGGTACGCCCATGGTCTGCGAGGCATTGCGAACGGGCGGCAAGACCCCTATTCTTGCGGTGCTGGAGGCATCCGATACTTCGGCGAACACTCACGGGCGGCTGGTATCCAAGTGCGCGTACTACCAAAAGCCGCTGTACCGCCTGCCCGCCACCACCGAGGAGCTGGCACACGCCATTGGCAAGAGTGCCGCGGTCGCTGCGGTTGGCGTGACCGATCCCGATCTGCTCCGTGCGCTGACCCCGAATCTGCCCGCGCCCGAGCCCCTGGCCGAGCGGCGGTCGACTGATTCATAATTTTACTGCTGAGCGGGCAATACGCCCGCGGTATCATAAGATCATAGGAGGAACTATGGCATTCAATCCGCAATTTAAAATTAACCAGATGGCAAAGGACATGGGCCTGAAGAGTAAGGACCTGACTGACCTTCTGTCCGCCAAGGGCATGACCGACGTCAAGACCCAAAGAGCACTGACCGAGCAGGAGTTCGGTGTGCTGATGCAGGCGTTGACCGAGTCGCACCAGGTTGACAACATCTACGATTATATGGATGGAATTACCCATATTCCCTCCAGGATAGCCGCGCAGAAGGCCGCCGAGAAGGCTGCCAGGGCTGCCGAGAAGGCCGCCGCCGAAAAGGCCGCCGCCGAAAAGGCCGCCGCCGAAAAGGCCGCCGCCGAAAAGGCCGCCGCCGAAAAGGCCGCCGCCGAAA
>CAJGEA010000200.1 GCA_904502015.1 uncultured Clostridia bacterium
GAGGGCGTGGACTACGTGGTTGAGGACGGCAAGCTCAAGGTAACCGCCGATTCCTCCATCAAGTGCATCACCTCCGCGAAGTACTATGATGTTCCTGCAATAGCCGGCGTCTCGATTATGACCAAGAATCCCGCTACGAATCAGATGTCCTCCACTTTTTGGGGAGAAAGCCAGATGAAGCAGTATCAGGTCTGCGTGACCTACAACCACGAGGCCGCTTGGGAGGGCTTTGCGCAGGAGAGCCAGCTTGAGGTATATCAGAGCTTTGTCAAGAAGCTGGTTGCGGGTGAGGACGTGACCGTGTTCTTCTACGGCGACTCCATTACCTGGGGCGCTTGTGCTTCCTTCCATGAGAATACGAAGCCTAAGCAGGGCAGCTACGCCATGCTCTTTACCGAGGCACTGGCCGATCTCTTTGGCTACACCGTGAAGTACGTCAATACGGGCATTAAGGCCTCCATGCCCTGCGCGACCGTTCCCACGGCCGATTATGTGGCAGGCGAGCGCGGCACCATTACCTACGTCAATACCGCGATCGGCGGCTGGACGTCTACCGACGGTGTCAACAATTTCGACAAGCATGTGAAAGCTCCCTTTGAGACCTACGGATGCGATCTGTTCGTGTTGGCATACGGTATGAACGACGGCGGCTCCAACGCCCGTGCCACCACGGCCAATATGAAGAAAATGGCGGACAAGATGTACGAGCTGAACCCCGAGGCGGCCGTCATGTTCGTGGCTACTATGACTCCTCACTTGAACTCCAACTGGGATCACGCGCCCATCGGCGCGCAGGAGGCAGAGTTCCTCAAGCAGGCAAAGAACTTCCGCAAGGATGGCAAGGTGTGCGCCGTTGCCTGCGTGAACTCGCTCAGTAAATCCATTCAGGAGCATAAGACCTTCAACGATTATTCGGGCAACAATATCAACCACCCCAACGACTGGTTCTACCGCGTCTACGCCCAGACTCTGCTCCAGACGCTGATCGGCTACGAGAACATGAACTGACGGGCCAACGTGTCAAAAAACGAGGAAAAGGAAAAACGCTATGAATACCAAGATCAAAACCGTCCTTTGCGCCCTCCTTCTGGGAGCGCTCGTTGCCGTTGGCATGACCGCCTGTGACAAGACCGATGCCCCTGACGCTACCGATGCTCCCACGGTGGAGCAGACCGCTCCCGCCACCGAGCCCGAGGCAACCGAGGCCCCCACCGAGGCTCCTACCGAAGCCCCCACCGAGGCACCCACCGAGGCACCCACCGAGGCACCCACCGAGGCACCCACCGAGGCCGAAACGGGGCTAAAGGAGCTGATCGGCCTTGACGTCAAGACCGAGGATCTCGCCGACATCATGCAGAACGTTTTTATGGGCACGCAGTCCATCAAAGAAACCGTCATGATTCTGGACAAGGGGAGCTCCAAGGCGCTTCTCTATCCCATCGACTCCATTGTGTCGGTGACCTCCTACGACGGCAAGACCGTCTATGAGGAAGGAAAGGACTACGTGATCGAGGACGGCAAGTTCAAGATCACCGCCGACTCCTCCATCCCCTGCATCACCTCCGCGCAGTATTTCAACGTGGGTGACCCGACTCTCCATACCGTCAATCCCGCTACGGGCTTCTCGGTTCCCACCTACTGGGGCGACGGCCGACTCAAGGAGTGGCAGGTCAGCGTGACCTACAACCACGAGGCGCAGTGGGAAGGATTTATGCAGGAGAGCCAGCTTGAGCTCTATCAGGGCTTTGTTAAGAAGCTGATCGCGGGCGAGGACGTGACCGTGTTCTTCTCGGGTGACTCCATTACCTGGGGCGCGTGCTCGTCCTATCACGAGAAGGCCGCACCCAATCAGGGCGGCTACGCCATGCTGTTTACCCAGGCGCTGGCAGACCTGTTCGGCTACACGATCAAGTACGTCAACATCGCCCCCGAGATCGGATACCCCTGCGCGCCCGTCCCTGCAGGTCATTACGTGGCGGGCGATCGCGGCATCATCACCTACGTCAACACTGCCATCGGCGGATGGGATTCTGCTGCCGGCATTCAGAACTTCGATGAGTTTATCAAGGCTCCCGCAGAGAAATACGGATGCGATCTTCTGATCCTGGCGTACGGTATCAACGACAACCCCCAGCAGCCCGTCCGTGAGTTCACGGCGAACAATGTGGCCAGCATGGCTAAGCGCATGTACGAGATGAACCCCGACGCCGCCGTCATGATCGTATCCACCATGACGACGCACATGGGCTCGAACTGGGCGTTTGACCATCTCGTCAAGGGTACGCAGGAGCAGGCGCTGATCCGTGAGGCGAAGGCTCTGGCCAGAAAGGGCAGAGCCTGCGCCGTTGCCTGCGTGAACGCGGTCAGCATTGACGTGCAGAAGTATAAGACCTTTAACGACTACGGCGGCAACAACATCAACCATTGCAACGACTGGTTCCATCGCGTCTACGCGCAGACCCTGCTCCAGACGCTGATCGGTTACGAGAACATGAACTGACAATCCCCGCGCGGGGACTGTCCCCATACGAAAAGAGAGGTGATACGAGTGCCATTGCAGGAATCGGGCGAGATGTATCTGGAAACCATCTACGTCCTCTCCCGTGAAAAGACCGCCGTCCATTCGGTGGACGTGAGCGAGCACATGGGCTATTCCAAGCCCAGCGTCAGCCGTGCCATCGGACTTTTGCGCGCGGGTGGCTACGTGGAGATGGCGGAGGGCGGTGCGCTGACACTGACCGAAAGCGGGCTTGCGCGGGCGCAAAAGATCTACGAGCGCCATACCCTCCTGACAAGCTTGCTCGTCAGCATCGGCGTTGATCGTGAGATCGCCGCTGAGGACGCGTGCAAAATGGAGCACGATATCAGCGATGCGACGTTTGATGCCATCAAACGGTACGTTGAGGGACATTTTGAATCGTAACCCTTCATCCCCGAATACCTTTATGAAACCACCTCGGCATGCCGAGGTGGTTCTTTTGCACTAAGCCTACCTTCAAATTTGGATTTATCGGCCACCTGCGGTGGGGCTTTGGCTCGGGGATGGTTGCCACGCGCCAACCATCTCACCCGACGGAATGGCTCTTCAAATTTGGATTTATCGAACGGTTTATAACAACCCATGGTAGGGGCGCACTGTGTGCGCCCGCGGGCGTTCAAAGAACGCCC
>CAJGEA010000201.1 GCA_904502015.1 uncultured Clostridia bacterium
CACGGGGTGTTCGGCGCGGATATGCAGGTGTCCCTCGTCAACGACGGCCCCGTGACCATCGTGATGGAGAGCGACGTGCTGACGGGGAAAAAGTAAGGAGCATATCACGCTCGGTGATTGCTTTTTGAAAGATTCGATTTGCAAATTGGGGTTTATCCCGCAGGGGTTTCACCCCTGCACCCCACCAGAACCCTTTTTGAAAAAAGGGTTCTGGACTCCTAAAAACCTTGAAAATGTTATGCTTCACAATCATAAATTTTTTCAAAGTTCTTTGATCCAAACTTTCGCGACATTTGCCGCAGGCAAATTCGCACCGAGCACCTCTGCGAAGCGGTGCGAGGAGGCTTTCAAGAAAGTTTGGTGGGGTGCAGGGGCAACGCCCCTGCGTGAGCGTACTCCCCGACAAATCCAAATTTGATTTTGGGAGTAAAACATGAGAGTATATATCGAAGGTCCGGTCAACAAGTACTATATTCAGACGCTTTGTATGATCTTCTTCCCGGGCTCGAAATTTTCGGATGACGAGATCGTCACCGAGGAAACACCCCAGCTCTGGGTGTCTATGAAAAAATCCCCCGAGGCGGGTGTGGACGTGACCGCGAGGCTCGCCTATCGCGGCCAGACCGCCGAGGCCGAGCGGCACTACGACTATCGGGCGGGGTATACCGCCGAGCGCACCGAGAAGATCGCACTGGGTGACGCCGTGACCAACATCTGCGAGAAGATCGTGGGCTACCGCTCGACGTGGGGTATGCTCACGGGTGTGCGCCCCTCCAAGGTGGCCACCGAGCTGCTCCAGCAGGGCATGAGTAAAACCCGTGTGCGCAAGCAGCTCACGAGTGACTATTTCGTCATTCCCAAGAAGGCGGCGCTTGCCACCGACGTAGCCATCAACGAGGCGCGGCTGATCGGCGTGCCCGACCGCAAGGATTGCTCGGTCTACATATCCATTCCGTTCTGCCCCTCGCGGTGTGCCTACTGTTCCTTCGTGTCCTATACCTCCAAGCGGTTGCTCTCCCTCATCCCCGAGTATCTGGAGCGATTGATCGGGGATCTCGGTAACACGTTTGATCTCATTGACCGTTTGGGTCTGCGGGTCAAGACGGTGTACGTCGGCGGTGGTACCCCCACCATTCTCGATCCCGATCAGCTTGCGCGCCTTTTGGGTGTCGTTGCCGCGCGTACCGATATTCACGCGCTGGAGGAATACACGATGGAGGCGGGACGCCCCGACACCATTGACGCCGAAAAGCTGGCGGTTGCCCGTGAACTGGGCGTGGGACGCATCAGCGTCAACCCCCAGACGCTGAACGATGCCGTTCTGCAGAGCATCGGCCGCGCTCACGATAGCGAGACCTTCTACCGCGCCTACGAGATCGCGCGCGCGTCGGGCATCCCCGTCATCAATACCGATCTGATCGCGGGACTGCCGGGGGACAAGTTCGCCACCTTCTCGGCCTCGTTTGATAAGATTCTTGAGCTCAATCCCGAGAACATTACAGTGCATACCTTCTGCGTCAAAAAATCGGCTGACCTTCGCCGCAGCGATTCGGGCATCTACTCCATTCGTGGCGGTGACACGGGCAAGTGCGTGGATTATTCCCAGATCCGTTGCATACACGAGGGCTATATCCCGTATTATATGTACAGACAAAAAAATACGGTGGGGAATTTTGAGAACGTGGGCTTTGCCAAGCCCGGCTACGAGGGTATGTATAACATCTATATGATGGAGGAGGTTCACTCCATCTTCGCCGCGGGCGCGGGTGCCGTGACCAAGCTGGTGGATTACGCGCCGCAGGACGGCTCGCCTCGCTACATTGAGCGGATATTCAATCCCAAGTACCCCTACGAGTACCTCAGCGACACGGGGACGGAGGCCATGAAGCAAAAGCTGGAGCGCGCCGAGGCGTTCTACCGCGAGCGGCGTCTTTTGGACGATTGACGGCCATCCCATCTCCCCACTCCCTCCGATTTGAAAGGAGAGCTACTATGACACGTTTTACACGTTTTACGCGTTTTATTCCTGAAAATTCCATTCGCCTGCCCGCTACGTTTTCCTCCAAAGAGGAGGGCGAGCGCGTAGTGCGCGAGTTTGAAAATGCCTTTGACCGTCGCCTTGAGGAGGCGGCAGAGGCCATTTGCCGCGACGTGGTGGAGCACGGCGTGCGGGTGATCCGCCTGTCGGGGCCTACCTGTGCGGGCAAGACCACCACGGCGGCCAAGCTGACCGAGGTGCTGGAGGAGGCAGGGTGCTCGGTTCATCCCATCTCGCTGGACGATTTCTTCTACGACCGCGAGGTGCTGATCGAGAAGGCTGCCAAGTCGCCCGATAAAAAGCTGGATTACGATTCGGTGGAGACCATCAATCTGCCCGCCATCGCCAAGGTGGTGAACGATCTGATGACCGAGGGGCGTGCCGAGATTCCGATATTCGATTTCAAAACGGGGAAGAGCACCGAGAGCCGTACCCTGACGGTGGAGAGCGAGGATCAGCCCGTGTTCCTTTTTGAGGGCATTCAGGCGGTGTATCCCGAGGTGGCGGCCATGTTTGACAACGTGGAGGACCGAAGCCTGTTCATATCGGTGTTCCGCGACGTGACCGTGGAGGGTGAGGGCTTTGCGCGTACCTTTGAGCCCAACCGCATTCGCCTCATGCGCCGCCTGGTGCGTGACGAGGCCAAGCGGGGCGCAACCCCCACCTTTACGCTGCACATCTGGCACACCGTGCGGGAGAACGAGGAGAACGCCATCTTCCCACAGGTGGAGCATTGCGACTACCTGATTGATTCGGCTATGGGCTTTGACGTGCATATGCTGGCCCCCCATCTCCGCCGTATTCTGGAGGAGAGTCCCGTTTCGGGTGAGGACGAGGCGGTTGCCGCCGACATCCTTGCAAGCCTTGCGGGTATCGAGGGCATCTCGGACGATTGCCTCGCCGATAATTCCTTGTACCACGAGTTTATTCTGAAGGACGCCCAGCCGTAAACGAGGCAATTGACAAATTGGGGTTTGTCGGGGTGTTTATTTAGCCGCTGTAGGGGAGGCCCTATGTGGCCTCCCATGGGCGCCCACACAGGGGCGCCCCTACAGGTAAAACAGCAATATTCCTTATCGGGTATAGATATTCTTTGGTTTAAGG
>CAJGEA010000202.1 GCA_904502015.1 uncultured Clostridia bacterium
AGGAAAATAAAAAAATTTTCCGCTGCGTGCGAAAATCGCCGTGCATCCGCGTTATCTCTTATGTAAGGCTTTTGCAACCGCGAGGAAAATAAAAAAATTTTCCGCTGCGTGCGAAAATTGCCGAGCATCCGCGTTATCTCTTATGTAAGGCTTTTGCAACCGCGAGGAAAATAAAAAATTTTCCGCTGCGTGCGAAAATCGCCGAGCATCCGCGTTATCTCTTATGTAAGGCTTTTGCAACCGCGAGGAAAATAAAAAATTTTTCCGCTGCGTGCGAAAATCGCCGTGCATCCGCGTTATCCTTTACACAGGGGAAACGTCCCCAAAAAAAATTCAAAATTTATCGGAGGAAATCACCATGACACTGACCAAGGTCAAGACCAGAAAGCTGTTCACTTCCATCGTATCCATCGCCATGATCGTCTGCACCCTGTTCTGCATGAGCATCCCCACGTCGGCGGCCACCAACAGCTCGGGCACCAAGACCAGAACCATCACCGTCACCACCAAAGCCAACTGGTGGATCCCCGGCTCCGAGTCCATCACACTGAAGCAGACCAAGGGTACCTGCTCGGTAACGCCTCTCTTCGCCAAGAAGGCGAAGGTCTCCTCCGTGTACGGTTGCTGGGATGTTGTCGCCACCGCAACCGACGGCAGTCATACGGTGCGCAAGAACTTCGACGGTTCCAGCGTCAAGCTCAACCTGAAGCCCAACAAGACCTACATCATCACCATTAGCTGGGATGATCAGGCCAGCTTCCTCCGCACCGCCAACAAGGGCAACTGGACCGCTTATCCCACGTGGAAGGTCAAGAGCACGTGGAAGGTCAGCAGCTACTATTGATCCACCCCGCGCCCCATTCAAAAGAGCAAGGCACACCGCCCCGAGTGGGCGGTGTGCCTTGCTCTTTATTCAAGCGTGTAGCGTTCCATGCTCACGGTGCGGGACGCCTCGTAATCACCCGCGATCAAGGTCTGCAGGTGCTCGTAGAAATCATCCAGTGCCCGTTGCTTGGCGAACAGCGTATCCGCGGTGTTCCCCTCCGAGATACCGAAAACGTAATTGACCGTTTTAAAGAGGGACAGAATGGAGGAAGGGATGTCGTACAGGCGCAGCTCGGACTCGTCGCTCACGTCGCGAAGAATCCTGTATTTCAAAATCACTTCTTCCTTCAGGCGTCTGCGGAGCATAAGATCCCTTTTATAAAAGCCTACGTCATCGCACACGAAGGTGGGAACCAGCACGGTCAGCCCGGCAGGACACTCCATATCCGACTCAAACAATTTTCCAAGAAAAGGCTTGATAAAATTGTAATAATACCCCACGGCAATGCCCACCGTGGGCATGAGCCCCACGTCACGCCCCGAGATCGCCCGATGTACCGAAGGATCGGTATGCCCCTGCAGCCATCGCTCAACGATCGCCACAGCCTGCTCCCCGTCCCGATACTGTGAAATGGACATACCCAGCAGATCCGACGCAACCATGCATTTTTCGTGCATCAACAGCAGAACCCGACGCGGTGACAGGATGCCCGAAAACAGACCGTACTCCAGATACACGTTATCTCTGGGAGATATTTTTTCACTCCCCGTTGAAATCCGCTTGACAAGATCGTCCTCTCCGCCGATCATAACGGCATAGTCAAAGGTTATGATCTTCTGTATCAGATCGGTGTAATAATGATTTCCGAGGGAGAAAAAGCCTTCATACCAAAGGACGCACTCAAACTCCTCCTGCAACCCCCGTTGCAAGTACTCTGCCAGCCCCTTGGCCTCAATCGATGAACCGATAAATATTCTTTTTTTCATACGTCACAGTCTGTCGCTTTGGTTCCAGAGAAATTCAAACTCATCGTCGTAGATCGAATAGTACGGGGAGTAGCTGCTGACCGTGTGCTCAAATGCATTGTCCAGCCTGATGTTGTTGTAGGCGTAATACTTGACGTGAAGCTCGCCGCCAAGACCGCCCTTCTCCCCCTCGGCAAATTTGACGGCGTGATGGACGTGGATGAGCGGGATTCGACACTCTCTGACCTCCAGGCACTCGGGGTACCGCTCTGCGAGTCTCTTCCACCCGGCACGTGCCTGCTCGAAGGATACGTACATCGCGTTTTCATCCCGCATATGGCGCGCGATGCTCTCGGCCGCCTCCACCGTGTTGATCAGAACACGCCACCTGACGCCCCGCTCCAAGGACTGGGCCAGCAGCCCGTTCTTGGCTCCGGGCATAAGCCAAGGTGCCCCCGCATGGAACGCCATATCCACGCGACAAGGAGTCACATCAGTCCGTGTTTCCAAATTGTATTTGAAAAAGTCCTCGGTCTTAATTTGCGGCTTGGAGGGATGCACGTTTTTCAGAAAGCTGTCGCACAGCTTGTCCAGATCCGCGTCCAGCGAATAATCCTTATGGACTGGAATGCCGTTGTTCTTCTGAACCTTGCGGATGGATTCGGTCATAGCCTGCTCGTTCTTCGGCCATTCAAACCCCTCGCACATGACGGGAACGATATTGATATTCGGATTTTCCAGCGCCCAGGTCGCCTCTCTGTGCAGCCACCCCATCTCGTCACCCAGCGCCGCCTCGTCGCCCGGGAAAAGTACGACCAGATAATTGCGGCTGTGCAGGATGGCGGAATGAATCTTCTCCTCGTACTTGCAGGAATCCATCGTCTTGTCCATAAACACCGTATATCCATTGGCGCACAGCTTGGTGTAAATGATGTGGGATACGTAGTAACCCGATTCGTGTCGGTAACTGATAAACACGTCGTAGCTTTGATCCGCTTGGCTGTTGACGTTCTTTTCGGTGAGGCTCATAATCTTTATTTCCTTTCTTTATGAATGGTTGCCTGTAATTTCATGCCGCGTCTGCCCCCGCGGCAGGGGACGTTGTGATATCATTCATCCAGGTGGATCAGCAAAAAGCTGTTTGACGGCAGGATCGCGGGGAGGTCACATTCCACCTCAACGCCTCCGTCGGAGGTTAGCAGGCACTTGTTCACCACCCCATCGACTTCAAGCGTCAAGGGAACGTCCGAGCCACCGACGTTGGCAACGAGAATGCAGGCCTCCCTGCCCTCTTTCGCGCCCACGGCGTACACGTTGGGAGCGTCCACCGTGACCGCC
>CAJGEA010000203.1 GCA_904502015.1 uncultured Clostridia bacterium
GATCTTACCCGCAACGTTCATCGGGAAGGAATCAACGAAATCAATATATCTCGGAACCTTATGGCGCGCCATATGGTCTCCGACGTATTTCTTCATTTCCTCCGCCGTCATGGTCTGTCCTTCTTTAAGAATAATGCACGCCATGATCTCCTCGCCGTACTGCTTATCGGGCACGCCGATGACCTGCACGTCACGCACCTTGGGGTGGGTGTAGATGAACTCCTCGATCTCCTTGGGGTAGATGTTCTCGCCGCCGCGGATGATCATGTCCTTGAGTCGTCCCGTGATGAGGTAGTTGCCCTCGGGGGTGCGGCAGGCAAGGTCACCCGTGTGGAGCCAGCCGTCGGCATCAATGGTATCGGCGGTGGCGTTGGGCATCTTGTAGTAGCCCTTCATGATATTGTATCCGCGTGCCACGAACTCACCGTTGACACCGTCGGGGCAATCGAGTCCCGTCTCGGGATCGACGATCTTGCACTCCACGTTGGCAAAGGCACTGCCAACCGTTTCGGTGCGGACCTCCAGCGAGTCGTAGTAGCTGCTCATGGTGCATCCGGGGGATGCCTCTGTCTGACCGTAGACCGACACGATCTCAGTCATGTTCATGACCTCGGTCGCCTTCTTCATGAGGTCAGCGGGGCAGTTCGCGCCCGCCATGATACCGATACGCATGTGAGAGAAATCGGTCTTTGCGAAATCCTCGTGTTGCATCATGGCAATAAACATGGTGGGCACGCCGTTGAAGGCGGTGATGCGCTCGTTATGCACGCACGCAAGAGCCGGCTTGGGGGAGAAGTACGGCAGGGGGTACATGGTGGTGCCGTGGGTCATGGAAGCAGTCATAGACAGCACCATGCCGAAGCAATGGAACATGGGAACCTGGATCATCATGCGGTCAGCGGTGGAGAGATCCATGTGATCGCCGATGTACTTGCCGTTATTGACTACGTTGTAGTGGGTGAGCATAACGCCCTTGGGGAAGCCCGTCGTGCCCGAGGTGTACTGCATATTGCATACGTCGTCCTTGTCCACGGCGGCTGCCATGCGCCAGACCTCCTCCACGGGGACCTGGGAGGCACGGCTGAGGGATTCGTTCCACTCAAGGCATCCCTTCCAGCGGTAACCGACCGTAATGACGTTGCGCAAAAACGGCAGACGGCGGGCGTGGAGCGCCATGCCGGGCTTGAGGGTCGCCAGCTCGGGGCAGAGCTCGGAGATGATACTGCCGTAGTGGCAATCCTTTGCGCCCTCGGTCATAATGAGGGTGTGGGTGTCCGACTGGCGGAGCAGGTACTCGATCTCGTGGATCTTGTACGCCGTGTTGACCGTGACCAGCACCGCGCCCAGCTTGACGGTTGCCCAGAAGGCAATGTACCACTGGGGCACGTTGGATGCCCAGACCGCCACGTGAGTGCCCGCCTTGACACCCAGCGAGATCAGCACGCGCGCGAACTCGTCCACGTCGTCGCGAAACTCGCTGTAGGTACGGGTATAATCCAGCGTGGTGTACTTGAAGGCGTACTGGTCGGGGAACTCCTCGACCATGCGATCCAGCACGTCCGAGAAGGTCTCGTCAATCAAAAGATCCTTCTTCCAGATATAGTTGCCCGTACGCGCACGGTTGTAGTACAGGGTGCGGCGGTGACGGGAGGGATCGTCAAACTGCTTCATGAAGTTGACGAACTGGGAGAGAATGATCTCCATATCGTCCAGATCCTCGCACCAGCGGGGATCCCACACGAGGGAGATAAACCCGTCGTAGTTGACCGAACGCAGGGCGAGCATGATGGAGGCGATGGGCAATTCGCCCTCACCTGCCAAGCAAAATTCCAGTCCCTCCGCGCCACGGGCGGCATCACAGAAGTGGACGTGGCGGACGTACGCGCCGAGATTCTTGATGACGGTCTCGGCATCCTCGCCACCGCCGAAGTAGGCGGCGGACAACTGCCACAGCGCGCCGAAGGCGTCGCTGGCAAAGCGATCCAGCACGTCACGCAGAACGGCGGAACGACAGAACAGACCCGAGGTTTCCATGAGCAGGGTCACGCCGCGGGACTCAGCCTCGGGCAGAACGCGGGCAATGACCGCCACGGTGTTCTCAATAGCGGCGGGAGCACTTTCCTCGTCGGCCGAGGCAGTACGCAGGCGCACAAAGGGGATATGCAGATTGGTGGCAACCTCCATGCAGCGGCGGATCTCCGCCTCGGCGGCATCGGCGGTGGCGGCGTCCGAGGGATCGGTCAGCGCGTCCACGCAGGATACCGTGATCTTCTGCTCGTAGAGGCGGCGCAGGGTGGCGGCGGCGGTGTAATCGTAGAACGCGCCGTCACGGTTGGTAAACATGGAGCCGTGGATATTGTGGATCTCCACGCCCTGATAGCCAAGCTCGGCGGCAACGGTGCAGAACTCGTCAAAGCTGCGGCCGTGCCAGCCCTTGGTAGAAAAAGACAGTTTCATGGACACTCATCCCCCTATCAAACCATTTCTTCAAATACGATCTTGTTGACGGCGCTGAGGTAGGCGCGGATGCTCGCACCGATAATGTCGGTGGAGATGCCCTTGCCCGCGTAGAGCTTGCCGTCCGAGCGGAGCTTGACGATGGCAACGCCCATCGCCTCCTTGCCCTCGGTGACCGACTGGATCTGGAAATCGTCCAGCTCAAAGTGGCGGCCAATGATCTGCTCCAGCGCCACGAAGGCGGCGTCAATGGGGCCGTCGCCCAGACTCACACCGCGGAGCATCTCGCCATCCTTCTCCAGCGCGATCTGGGCGCTGGCGGACAGCGCACTTGCGCTGTTGCTGTTAATGGTGAAGTTCTTGAGTACGTAGGTGGGAGGCACCTGCAGGGCAACGCCCGAGACAATCGCCTCCAGCTCCTTCGCGCCCACGCGCTTCTTCTCGGCCACGCGGAGGAATTCCTCGTACACGGCGGCAATATCCTCGTCGGACAGATCGTAGCCCAGCTTGACCACGGCGGCGGCAACCGCAGAAATATCGTCACCGGCATCCAGCGCAAAGCCAAGCTCCTCCACCGAGCCCGTAGCGGCAGACTGCTCCACGCCCTTGCCCACGCAAATGCGGGAGATCTGACGGGTGATGCGGTGGATCTCGGTCAGAC
>CAJGEA010000204.1 GCA_904502015.1 uncultured Clostridia bacterium
GAGGACATACTGGAAGGACTGAACGAAACGACGGGACTGCGAAACCGCGGCATGAAGGCGCGCCCGGGGCTGTACGTGCTGCGTAAGACCGCCATGCCTGCCATCCTCGTGGAGCTGGGATTCATCACCAATCCCTCGGATGCCGCCCTCATGCGGGACGATCCCGAGGCGTTCGCGCGAGGCATTTATCGCGGAATATTGGCGTACACGGGGCTTTGAGTGAGAAAATATTTCAAACGTTGTCAAGCTCACGGTTGGGTATTTTTAAATTTGGATTTGTCGAGCAGGGGTTTCACCCCTGCACCCCACCAGAACCCTTTTTGCAAAAAGGGTTCTGGACTCCCAAAAACCTTAAAAAACATATATTTCAAACCGCTTTTTTAAATATATTTTTGAAGGTTCTTGAGGGGGTTCGGGGGAACTTCTTGCAAGAAGTTCCCCCGGCGTTCTCCCAGGTAAACCCCAATTTGTAAATTACACATTCGCAACAGAAAGGCCCGCCGTCGCAACGGCGGGCTATTGTGTGTCAATCCTTCTGGACGATGGTGATGTTGGCGGGCTCGATCCCTGCCTGCTCGTAGACTACGGCGTTGATCTGGGCAAGCTGGGCGGCCTGCAGCGCGCCGTCGTTCTGCACCACGATGTTGGCGTTTCCGCCGCTGATGACCGCGATGCACTGCGCGAACCCCTTGCCCATGAGCAGGGACTCAATGTTGGCCTCCTGCGACATCTCCTTGGCGATCACCTGGATCTCGGCCAGTGCCTCGGCCTTGACGTCCTCGGTGGCCTTGTCATTCTCTACCACGGCGTTCAGCACCTCCAGCGCCTCGTCGCGCGCGCGCTGACGGCTGACCTCTACCGAGGCGAAGTAGCTGTCGGTGGGGTTCGTGCCCGAAGGCTTGGCGTCATCACCCACCGCGGTCGTACCCATGGTCGTGCCGTAGTCGGTCGACATACCCGCGCTGGCGTTGTAGTCAAAGCCGTCGTTTTTGTCGGAATCGGTAAAGAAGACCCAGTTCATTACCACCGCCGCGCCGATCAGCAGGACAGCCCCCGCGATCACCATATTGCGCCGTCCGATGCGCTCAAAGAACTTCTTTGCCGACTCCCATCCGTTTTGTGCGTTCATACGTATATCCTCCGTTCTGAATTGGTTACACCCTATCCTATGAGCGGGGCAGTGGGAATATGCCTACCCGCGCTCGGTCACGTAAATTTTATTTGCCCCCACGCCGAAGGCCGCAGAGAGCAGGGAAGTCACCTCGCGCTTCACCCCCGCGTCTCGTCCACCTGTGCAGACCACCCCTATGCCCGTGATGGTGGGCACGCGCTCGGTCAAGTATACGAGAGATTCCTCCGAGCCGCTGCCAATGATGATGTAGGACGTGCTCTGCCCGCTTGCTGTGTACTTTTCGTCGTAGGCGTAGACGTACTCGTAGCCCCCCTCAAGGCTCACGATCACGCTCACCTCGCCCACCCCCGCCACCTGCGAGCAAATGAAAGCCATGCGCTCCTCCAGGGCCTCGCGGTATTCCTCCATGCTCAGCGTCCGTTGCTCATCGGCGGGCATGGCGCTCTCGTCTTTTCCTTTTTCTCCCACGGCGTGGTTGCCGATGAGCAGGAGAATCACCCCCACCGCCACCCCGATCAGCGCCACCGCCAGCCGTCCGCTCTTTTTGACGGCAGAGGCGCACCGCTCCGCCGCGCCTTCCTCATGCAGTTCGTATGCCATATTCTGACTCCTATTTGCTTAGTTATTGCCCCACTGATACCGTACAGGGGGCAGACAGTCGCTCTGAAACGTACCCCTCGATGGTGTGTGGATCCTTCCATATCGCCGCGCCCCGTAGCGCAATGTAGACTTCTTTGACATGGAGCACACCGTTCTCGCCCACCTCGCAGACTACCTGCACGCGGCGGTTGTCGGGGCTGATTTCAAACTTCTGCTCCAGTACCCCCTCAACCCAACTTGTTACCTCTTGATCGCCCATCGCCGCAAGGGTATCCGACCACACCGAGCCGTACTCCTCCTCGGCAGGGAGCTCCACGTCGGGAAGCATCTCGGCGAGATCCCCCTCTGCCATAGCGCGCAGTAGCATCACCCCCTCGCGTAGGGGCTGGATGAGGGCAACGAGAACGCAGAGCCCCGCGACAAGGCGCACGTGTCCGCCCATCCTGCCGCCCTCTCCCTGCGGGGCGATCAGCTCCACCAGAGTTGCCGCTACCGCCGCGGCGATGAGTCCATACAGCATTGGCCGTCCTCCTTTTTTATATGGCCGCCACCCCGCCCGCAAAAAAGGCAAGCGCCAGAACGAAGGTGACCGAGCAGATGGCAACCGCC
The DNA here is from genome assembly GCA_904502015.1 of uncultured Clostridia bacterium. Lineage (GTDB taxonomy): Bacteria > Bacillota > Clostridia > Oscillospirales > CAG-272 > CAMEON01. The sequence continues at coordinate 2,342 of CAJGEA010000204.1, forward strand.
GCGGCAAGGTAGCCGTATAGGGACGCTATCTCGCCGAGAAGCTTTCCCTCACCGTCACACCCCATAAGCGCGGCGACCGTGCGGGCGAGATTCATCATACCGCGAAATAGGAGCAGTTGCACCAGCGTGGGGAGCAGGAGCAGGGCCACCAAAATCACACCGCAGATCCCCGTTGCCCCTCGCAAAAGCTCGACGCCCGCCGTGACCGAGCCCAGCGTGCCCGATACCGCCCCGCCCGCCACGGGAATGAGTGTTCCCACGGCGTATTTGACACCCTTCATGGCCAACGAATCGGTGCGGGCGACCAGCACGGACTGCGCCGACAAGGCCAGCGTGAGCAGAAAGGTAATCAGCCCGAGCAGGGAGGTGTACCACCGCTTTACGGTTTCTCCAAGCGGCGCAAGGGTGAGCCGCGATCCGAATGCGTCAAACAGGGAAAACGCCATGCAGATTCCGCAAACGGGAGGTGTCAGTGCCCCGCTGACGTATTGGCACACCGATAGGAACACCAGCAGCAGCTCCCGACTCACCGCTGCCTGTCCGAGATTGCCGCCCAGGGCGTACAGCGTTCCCATCACGGGTATGAAGGCCGCCGTCAACCCCGAGAGTTGAGAGAAAAACGCAGTGGCGATCTCCACCAGCCCTACGCTCTGGGACACGATGGCGGCGTACAGACAGAGTCGCAGGCAAAAGCCGAAAGCCTCGCCGCCCCGTCCACCCACCGTGTCACGGAACTGCCGCAGGACGGCGGCAAGGAGCAAAAGCCCGA
>CAJGEA010000205.1 GCA_904502015.1 uncultured Clostridia bacterium
AAATACCGCGGATGCGATTCATTTCAAGCTTCAAGGCTCGACCGATCATATCTTCAGACCGTCGTGCGCTCCTTATCTTTTTCCTTATCCTTATCACGGGCGTCACGCTCGTCATCGCGCTCGCCGCGCACCACCACGATGGTGGACACGCGGTGGAAATCGGTCTCGGACACCGTGATGTCCAGATTCTCATACGTAAACTTATCACCGCAGGTGGGAATGCGCTCAAGCTGCTCCATGATCCAGCCGTTGATGGTGATACTCTCGGACTCGATCTCGATATCAAAGAACTCGCGGAATTCGTCGAGGTTACCGCCGCAATCCACGCGGAAGGTGTTCTCGGCAATCTCCTTGTAATCCTCCACGACTTCGTCGTGCTCGTCCCAGATATCACCCACAAGTTCTTCAAGGATATCCTCCATGGTGACGATACCCAGCGTGCCGCCGTACTCGTCCACCACCACGGCAATGTGGGATTTGGTGTTCTTGAGGTCGCGGAGCAGGGCGTCAATGGGCTCGGTGGGGCGGATGAACATGGGCTTGGTCACGATCTCCTCAAGGGGCTCATCGGTAACACCCGAGGCGGTGAAGAAATCCTTGTGGTGGATCACGCCCACGATGTTGTCAATGCTGTCCTCGTACATGAGCAGACGGGAAAATCGGGATTCGGTGAATTTCTCGGCGATCTCATCCTTGGTGGCATCCGAAGGGAACGCCTCGAGATCTACGCGATGGGTGAGGATATCCTCTGCCTTCAGGTCGGCAAAGTTGATGGCATTGCGAAGCAAGTCGCCCTCCTCGTTGTCGATGGTGCCGTCCTCCTGAACCTCCTCCACCAGCATGAGCAGCTCCTCCTGCGAGATTTTGTCATCCTTCTCAATGCGGAAGATGAAGGCCAGCAGCTTTTTCCACATGGTGAAAATGAAGGTCACGGGGGCGAGAATGAAGATCAGCAGGCGAATGAGAGGGGTGGCAACCATGGCGAATTTCTCGGGGAAATCGCTGGCAAGGCTCTTCGGTGTGATCTCACCGAAGATGAGCACTACGACGGTACACACCGCGGTTGAGATGGTGGATGCCATGTTTGCCTTATTGGTATTTTGCAGCAATTCAATAAAGAACAGCGTGCTGACGGTGGCCAGCAGGATGTTGACCACGTTGTTGCCCACCAGAATGGTGGAGATCAGGCGGTCATATTTCTCAGCGATGGCGAGAGTGCGCGTGGCGCGCTTGTTTCCCTTCTCCGCCAAGGTCTTGAGCTTGGTTTTGGAAAGGGTGGAAAAGGCGGTTTCGGTGGCTGAGAAATAGGCCGAGAAAACAAGGCAGACCGCCATGATGATCAAATAAGTTATGTTGATGTCCATTTCGTTAGTAATTCTCCAATTCAGATATGATAGTTGAGTGGGGACTGCGCGGTGTCAGATCCGCAAAACGACGCAAAAAGGCCTACCCGTCCCGTTTTGCGTATGACAAAACGACCCAGGCACGCCTGCATCTATCCAATTCGTATGACCCATGATATGGGCGCAGGTATAGGTACAGTTCCCGTCTCCATCGCTATCGCAACTGTGACTGTCCATGAGAAACGATCATCCTCCTTTAAGATTCAAAGATTACTTTACACGTATTATAACAGAATCCCGTATATTTGTCAAGCAAAGAGCCCCTTTGTTTACATTTCGTTCACACTTCCGCTTTCTCTTGAACCAAACAACAGAAAAATCACGGAAAGCCTTGACCGACGGCGGGATTTGCTTTATAATAAGGGGAGATCATAATCAAGGAGAACCTCCATGAAACAGACCATTCGACTGTTCGATGAAAACAGCCATCTATACACCTTTGAAGCTACCGTCCTGTCCTGCAAGCCGACCGCCGATCCCCACTCCTTTGCCGTGGTACTGGACGCCACCGCCTTCTTCCCCGAGGGGGGCGGACAAGGCGCAGACCGTGGCACGCTGGAAGGTTTGACCGTCATCGACGTGCAGGAGGCGAACGGCATCATCACCCACACGGTGTGCGCCGATGCCTGCCCCTTCACCGAGGGTCAGACCGTCCACGGGGAGCTCGACCGCGCCCTGCGCCACGAGCGGATGCAATGCCACACGGGTGAGCACATCGTATCGGGCATCATTCACCGCCGCTTCGGCTTTCGCAACGTGGGATTTCATCTCGGCGACGATGACGTGACGCTGGATTTTGACGGCGTTCTGGATCGCGCCGCGCTGGACGATATTGAGGAGGAGGCCAACCGCGCGGTGGTTGCCTGCCTGCCCGTGCGCGCGTGGTATCCCGACCCCGAGGATCTGGCCAAGCTCCCCTACCGCGCCAAGCTGGATCTGACCGAGGATGTCCGCATCGTGGAGATTGGCGAGGACGGTTCCATCGACCGTTGCGCCTGCTGTGCCCCCCACGTTTCCAACACGGGGGAGATCGGGCTCATCAAGCTGGTGGACTTCATCCACTACAAGGGCGGTGTGCGTATCCACATGCACTGCGGCGTGCGCGCGCTGGCGGACTACCGCCGTCGCTATACCGCTGTTTCTACTATGGCGGCGGCCATGTCGGTCAAGCAGGACGAGGTTGTCGCGGGCTTTGACCGCCTGCAGGGAGAGCTTGAGGAGAAAAAACAGACCATTTCCGCTCTGCGCGGACGGTTAGAGGTGCTGATGGCGGATGCCATCGTCCCCACCGAGGGCAGTCTTTGTCTGTTTGACACCGATCTTGAGCCCATCGAGATGCGCCGTTTGCTGAACCGCGCGGTGGAGAAATGCGGGCGCTTCTGCGGCGTATTCGTGGGCGATGACGAGCGCGGCTATCGCTACGTCATCGGGCGAGGCACGCCCGAGCTGGATCTGCGCGCCTATACCAAAGAGATCAACGCGGCTCTGTCCGCCCGCGGCGGCGGATCGTCCGAGATGCTCCAGGGCAGCGCCACCGCCACCCGAGCGCAGATCGAGGCGTTTTTTGAATCGCTATGAAAAATGTATGGGGCTTTGCCCCATACCCCACTCAAGGTGCTTTTTCGAGAAAAAGCACCTTGAGAATCCTTAAAAAGCATTCACGAAACGGTAAAATCCCAAATGCGGTCT
>CAJGEA010000206.1 GCA_904502015.1 uncultured Clostridia bacterium
AGATTGACGTGGATGGGCATGGTGGTGGTGCGGGTGCGCAGGTGGCGGTTGAGCACGGCGGCGAGCTGATTCGCGCCCGCCACGGTGTCGTTCTTGCCTGCGATGAGGGTGTATTCAAAGGACAGACGGCGTCCCGTTTTGTCATAGTAGGCCTTGCACGCCGAGAGAAGCTCGTCGATGCCCCATCGGCGGTTGACGGGCATGATGGAGGAACGGGTGTCGTCGTCGGGGGCGTGCAGGGAGATGGAGAGGGTGATGGGGAAGGCCAGCTCGGCGAGGTCGTGGATGCGGGGCACGATGCCGCAGGTGGACAGCGAGATGTGGCGGTAGCCGATGTTCAGCCCGTCGGGGTGGGCGACGAGGCGCAGGAACTGCACCACATTGTCGTAGTTGTCCAGCGGCTCGCCGATGCCCATCATCACCACGTTGTCGATGCGCTCCCCGAGGTCGCGGGAGGCGGCGATGATCTGCCCCAAGAGCTCACCGGGCAGGAGGTCGCGCACCTTGCCGCCGATGGTGGAGGCGCAGAATTTGCAGCCCATGCGGCATCCGACCTGCGAGGAAATGCAGATGGTGTTGCCGTGGTTGTAGCGCATGATGACCGACTCCACGCAATGCCCGTCGCGGAGCTCGAAGAGGTATTTCACGGTGCCGTCCAGGGCGCTAACCAGCTTGCGGCGCACCGTGGGGAGGTGGTACTCGGCCACCTCGGAGAGCTTCTGGCGGGTGGCCTTGCCCACGTTGGTCATCTCGTCGGGGGAGAGGCCGCGATGGAGCTGGGGGAACATCTGGGCGGCGCGGTATTTGGGCTCGCCGACCGAGAGAAGGAGGGCTTCCAGCTCGGCGGGGAGGAGGGAGAGTAGGTCTTTCATGGGTGGATGAGTGTCCTTTCTTTTTGGAGAGGAGTTTTTATAGGGGTTAATGTAACTATGCTGCCGCACGTCAAATTGGGGTTTATCGGGGTGTTTCTATTAATGGGTCATCCTGAGCGCCGCCGCGAAGCGGCAAGTCGAAGGATCTCCTTCCCTCAATGAGATTCTTCGACTTCGGGCTTCGCCCTCCGCTCAGAATGACCCGTTAAGGCTTCGGTATCAAATCCACCGACAAATCCAAATTTGAAAACCGGCTGAATAGTTACATCTTGATTTGCCTTTTTGGGAAGGCTGATTATATTCTTTATTAAAGTTTTTGAAGATTGTCAAGAAACTTCGCGATATTTGCCGCAGGCAAATTCGCACCGAGCACCGCCGCGAAGCGGCGCGAGGAGGTTTTCAAAAAGGGTTCTGGTGGGGTATGGGGCAACGCCCCATGAATACCGTACTTTATTTCCGCCGCAGGCGGGCGATGAAGAAGCCGTCGGTACGGTTCCGGTCGGGGAGGAGGGTGACCATGCCGCGGTGGGAGGTGATGTCGGCCACCGAGGGGTCGCGGGCGGGGTAGGTGAAGTCGAGGGGCTCAAAGTCGGGGTGGGCGGCGAGAAAGGCCGTGATCACATCCTCGTTCTCGGCGGGTAGGATGGTGCAGGTGGAGTAGACCAGCACGCCGCCCGATTTCAGATAGGCCGCCGAGGCCTCAAGAATGGCGGACTGGATGGCAGGCAGGCGCGCCGACTCGGTGAGATCCTTGTGGCGGATCTCGGGTTTCTTGGCGATCACGCCCAGCCCCGAGCAGGGCACGTCGCACAGCACGCGGTCGGCCTTCCCGATCAGATCGGGGTCGGGATCGCGCGCGTCACGCACGTCGGCGGTGATGACGGTGATCCCCAGCCGCTCGGCCCCCGAGCGGATCAAGGAAAGCTTGCTCTTATGTAGGTCGAAGGAATGAACCTCGCCGCGATTCTCCATGCCCATGGCGATGCCGAAGGACTTGGAGCCGGGGCAGGCGCAGGTGTCCACCACCACGTCATCCGGCTGGGCGTCAAGGGCGGCGACACAGAGCTGGGATGCCTCGTCCTGCACCATGAATTCGCCACCCGCAAAGGCGGGCAGGTGGGCGATTGCCCCCTCGGGCACGCGCAGGGCGTGGGGGGCGTAGAGGGCAGGGAGGACGGTCAGCCCCGCCTCGGTCAGCGCGGCGGTGAGGGCCTCGGGGGTGGTTTTGAGGGGATTGATGCACAGGGCGTGGTCGGGCTTTTCACAGAACGCCGCCAAAACCGAGGCGGCGCGATCCTGCCCCAGCGCCGAAATGAAGACGTCGCACAGCGCGCGGGGCATGCCGTACGCCACCGAGAGGGCGCGGACGGGGTCGCCCGCAAGGTCGGGGAATCGCTCGCACCATGCCTCGGGGGTTTTCAGCCTGCCCTCGCGGGGGAGGGGGGATTTCCCTTCTGGGGTAAGGGATTTTTCAAACCGCAGGTAGGAGCGCAGGACGGCGTTGACGTAGCCCGATACCCGACGGGGAACGAGGGATACCGTCTCGTCCAGCGCGGCGTGGTCGGGTACGCGGTCAAGGTAGGCGAGCTGGTAGAGCCCCATGCGCAGGGCGCAGAGGACGGTTTCGTCCAGCGCGTCGGGTGCGCGATCCGAAAAGCGGGCGATGAGGTGGTCCAGCGTGACCTGCCGCTCCAGCACGCCGTAGACGAGGGCGGTGTAGAGGTGGCGATCGGCGTCGGACAGCGGGTGTCGGGACAGCGCGGTGTCCACGGCGATGTTGCCGTACTGGCCGCGGCCGACGGCGAGCAGGGTGCTATGAGCCAGAGAGCGGGCGGTGATGGGCATGGCGTGGACTCCTTTCGGGGTAATAATGGAAGGGTAGGGGTTTTACAGTGGGTAGAAAATCTTAACTTGGCTTTCGGCGAGAGCTGATTATATTCTTTGTTAAAGTTTTGGGGAGTCCAGAACCCTTTTTTTAAAAAGGGTTCTGGTGGGGTTTGGGGCAACGCCCCAAGACAGGCGTTCTTTGGCGGGGTGCGGGGCGGAGCCCCGCAAGGGCCGTTTTCAGGAGGGGTTTGGGGCAACGCCCCAAGACATCGTTCCCCTTACTCCAGCACCTCGGCGGCGCGCTTCATGCGCTCGATCACGGGGACGTCAAAGGGACAGCGGGATTCGCACGCGCCGCACGCGAT
>CAJGEA010000207.1 GCA_904502015.1 uncultured Clostridia bacterium
ATTGTCGGTTGCCGAGTCCGCAACCGCCGCTCCCGCCGCCCCCGTTATCGCCCTCACGCTGGACGGCCAACCTCCGCCCGATGCCGATTCCGCCTCTGCCGCCGTGTGCATAACGGTGGATGTTCCCGATGGGTGGCGCATTCTGTCGGCGGAGCAGGGCAGGGGAGATGATTGCATGCTCGTGAGCACGCCCGCGAGCACGCCCGCGAGCACGCCCGCCGACAGCCCGTTCGCTCTGACCGTCAATATCCGCGGCGCGCGCGCTGTAATTGTGGCGGACGGAGAGCTGAAAGACCTTGCGGGGCTGGCGATTTTGCTTACGTTGGAAACGGTTGCCGACGCCTGCGGCGGGCACATCACCGCCGCCTGCTCCGAGGGAATCGCGTTTTATAATCAAGCGCGGGGCGAGGTGGATTTCATTCCCGTGACCGAGGCATGCGCGGTATTCGACACGACAGATGGGGTAGGGCAGGGAACGGATGCCTCCACCGATGAGGCGGCTACCGTGCCGATCGAAACGACGGCGCCGGTCGACTCCATACAGGACGGCACGGGTGTGGAAGCGTCGCTGATCGGTTGTCAAGAAACGCCTTGTGCCGAAGGCACTCCTTACGGCACTCCTTACGGCACTCCTTACGGCACTCCTGACGGCATTTTTTCCGTTCGCTTCATTTATAAAATAACGGGTGATGGGGCAAGGAAGGGAACGCCCTCCGCCACGGGGGTGGTCTGCCTCGCGGGGTGCGGGGTGATCTCAGCGGAGGTGTTTTCTGCCGATTCGGTCACGGCGTGGGTGGATGGCGCGGCCGACACAAGGGTGGTCACGTCCGCCGCCGATACGTCATTTTTGCTCGTGACCTTCCGCGGGCTCTCGGCGCGTGGCGCGTGGGTGTTCTCCGCCGAGCGCGGGGACGGGACGCGGGTGCGCGCGCGCTGGCAGGACGGGCGGTTTATGGGGTGGACGGATGGCTAAAACACTAAAAAAGGGAAGTATTTTTTGTTAAAAATGCCAAATATCTCGCCGAAATGTGAAAAACATCAAAAATCTGTTGACATTTTTGGAATTTTGCGCTACAATATAGAAGCCAATATTTTGTGTAAATTTCGAAAGGAGAAACTCATAATGAGAAACACAAAGAGATTCTTTGGTCTGTTCATGGCTGCTATGATGATCCTGTCCTGCATTTCGGGCATGATTTTCGTATCCGCTGAGGGCGAGACCACCGAGATCAAGCCCGTTTTCATTTACGAGGGCTGGTTGCTCGACTGCAACGGCGACAACAACTGCGAGAAGGCTGCCTATGACTACAACAAGGGCTACGTTACCCTGACCGCTACGGGCGAGGATCCCTACTACTACCTGACCGCAGGCATGGTCGCCGCTCCCTACATGGTTATCAAGTACCGTACCACTGCCAGCGAGGGCATGAAGGGTGAGATGTATATCGGTAACAGTGCCGGCCCTGACCCCGCGACCAGCTTGATAAATTGGGGTCTCACTTGCGGCAACGAGTGGAAGTGCGACATCCTCAACATCGGTGATATGGGCGACTACAACGTTGCTACCAACGTGCTCAACCACGTTCGCTTCGACTTCTTCGCAAACTACGAGGAAGGTGCTACCCTGGACGTTGAGTACATCGCATTCTTCAACACCGAGGCTGATGCTCAGGCCTACATCGACGGCAACATGCACAAGCTGCCCGGCGAGCCCCGCGAGTTCACCGCTACCTTCGTGAAGCAGGACGGTTCGGTTGTCAGAACCATCACCTACAAGGAGGGCACTCCCTCCATCAACGAGCCTGCCGTTCCCAAGGTGAAAGGCATGGTTGGTAAGTGGGAGAAGTACACCCTTAACGGTAACATCACCATCAAGCCCGTTTACACCGAGTACAATCCTCACCTGTTCGACAACTTCAACCATGTTGACCAGTTCGGCGAGGAGCACGCTGAATACTTCCAATTTGAGCAGTGCGTATCCGTCTTTAACGAGGATCGCACCATCACCTTTAAGGGCTCTTGGGGTATCGACGCTGAAGTTTGGCCTAAGATCTCCATCGACTACTACCGTCTGATGCAGAACTTTAACGGCACCGGCGCGAAGTTCAACAAGAAGAATCTGGCTAACGGTGACGGCGACGGTAACGTCATCGTCTTCAAGATTAAGGGTTGCCCTGTTATGGCCGAGAAGAATGGCATTCAGCTCACGGTAACTGCAGGTCTGGGTGGCAACAAGCAGGAGTACTACGTATATCCTATCAACACCCTCAAGGGTGACGGCTCCGAGGAGTACATCTTCTTCGACCTGACCGGTGAGGACGGTTACGAGAACCTGTTCATCAACAGCATGATACTCAACTGGGCATACACCATCGGTGACGAGGAGAACCGCGGCAGCGAATTCACGCTGATTTCCATTGATATGTTCGCTACCATGGAGGATGCTCTGGGCGCAACGGGCGAGACCATGCCCGAGACCGAGGCTCCCACCGAGAAGCCCACCGAGCCCGAGGAGACTACCACCGAGCCCGAGGACAGCTCTGCGGCTGATTCCGAGACCGAGGCTCCCAAGGCTGAGAAGAAGGGTTGCGGCTCGGTAGTCGCTACCGGTGCTGCCGTAGCCGTTCTGGCTGCTGCTGCCGCTGCTGTTGCTCTGAAGAAGAAGGATTGATTCTTCCGCTGAGCTCATAGCGCACAAAACAGAATAGTTTGCCCCCCATCCGCGACAAGCGGATGGGGGGATTTTGTGCCTGCGGCACAGCTTTGGAACGGGGTAGGGTATCGCGCGCCCGCCATTTCACCCGATGAAATGCCCTACGGGCGGTTCTTCAAATTTGGATTTGTCGGGGAGTGTGGGGGAACGCCTTGAGGGAAACTTCTTGAAAGCCTCCTCGTGCTTCGCACTCGGCGTTTCCCTCAAACTCCCTTCAAGAACCTTTAAAAAGTATTCACAAAAGTTATTGCTAAATTTATATTTTTCAAGTTTTTTGAAGTCCAGAAACTTTTTTTCAAAAAAGTTTGTG
>CAJGEA010000208.1 GCA_904502015.1 uncultured Clostridia bacterium
CCATCCCCACCAACAAGAAGCAGATCTTCTCCACCGCTGCTGACGGCCAGACCTCCGTTGAGGTTCACGTGCTGCAGGGTGAGCGCGAGATGGCACAGTATAACACCACGCTGGGCCGCTTCAATCTGGACGGCATCATGCCCGCTCCCCGCGGTATCCCCCAGATCGAGGTCACCTTTGACATCGACGCCAACGGTATCGTAAACGTCACCGCTTGCGATAAGGGCACGGGTAAGGAGCAGCACATCACCATCACCTCCTCCACCAACATGAGCCAGGAGGACATCGATAAGGCCGTTAAGGAGGCCGAGAAGTTCGCTGAGGAAGACCGCAAGGCCAAGGATGCCGTGGAAACCAAGAACCGCGCCGAGTCCCTGATCTTCCAGAGCGAGAAGACCCTCACCGAGCTGGGCGACAAGGTCACCGAGGACGAGAAGGCTGAGGTCAACGCCGCCATCGAGAAGCTGAAGAACACCGTGGCTACGGGCTCTACCGAGGATATCAAGGCAGATACCGAGGCACTGGAAAAGGCGTTCTACAAGCTTTCCGAGAAGATCTACCAGCAGGCGAACCCTCAGGGCGATCCCAATATGGGCGGTGACCCCAACATGGGCGGCAACGGTAGCGACGGCACCTACTACGACGCAAACTACGAGGACAACTCGGGCAACTGATTCATATCGCGGGAAAGGGCCTTTCTGACCCTTTCCCGCACAGTGGTTCATGCAGAAAGGATAATCGATAGCAATGGCAGACAGAGATTACTACGAGATACTCGGGCTGGACAAGAGCGCGGACGCCGACGCCATCAAGCGCGCTTACCGCACGCTCGCCAAGAAGTACCACCCCGATCTCAATCCGGGCAACGCCGAGGCTGAAAAGAATTTTAAGGACGTCAACGAGGCGTATTCCGTCCTGTCCGATCCCGAGAAAAAGGCTAAGTACGACCAGTTTGGCAAGGCGGCCTTCGATCCCACCGCAGGCGGCGGTGGTTACGGAGGCGGCTATGGCGGCGGCTTTGGGGACTTTGGCGACCTCGGTGACATCTTTGGCAGTATTTTCGGCGGCGCGTTTGGCGGCGGCGGAACGGCTCGCCGTAACGGTCCCCAGCGCGGCGACGACATTGGTGTGCGCGTAACTCTTTCCTTTGAGGAAGCCGTATTCGGTTGCAAGAAGGACGTCAACTTTACACGTATGCGTAAGTGTTCCTCCTGCAACGGCTCGGGCGCCGAGGCGGGCTCCACCGCCGAGACCTGTCCCGACTGTCGGGGTAGTGGCCAGCGCGTCACGGTTCAGCGCATGGGGGGTATGTCCTTCCAGTCCAAGACCACCTGTGAGAAGTGTCGCGGTACGGGTAAGTACATCAAGACCCCCTGCCAGAAGTGCCGCGGATCGGGACTGGAGCGTGAGACGCGTAAGCTCACGGTCAATATCCCCGCGGGTATTGACAACGGCGAGCGCGTGGCTTTGCGCGGTCAGGGTAACGAGGGCAAGAACGGCGGCCCCGCAGGCGATCTGATCATTCAGGTCGCGGTGCGCAACCACGCCGTGTTCACCCGCGACGAGTACAACGTGTACTGCGAGGTGCCCCTGACGGTGGCCGAAGCGACGCTGGGTGCCGAGATCGAAGTGCCGACGCTGGAGGGTACGACCAAGTACACCATCAGCGAGGGAACTCAGTCGGGTACCACCTTCACTCTGCGTGGCAAGGGCGTTCCCTATATCAATAACAACAACCGCCGCGGAGACCTCATCTTCACGGTCAACGTGGAGATCCCGCGCGGCCTGTCCGAAAAGCAAAAGGACGCCATGCGCGCCTTCGCCGACTCCTGCGGCGAGAAGAACTACGCAAAGCGCTCCAAGTTTTTCAAGATCTTCGACAAGAAATAATCGCATCGAAAGGGAAGTATAACCATGGCAGAGAGAGATCAGGACTACGTGTGCGAGGACTACGGCGACGTCAAGCAGTGGACGCAGGTGCGGGTGACCGTGCCGCTCGCTGAGCTGGACGAGCTGATCGCCGTCATGAGCATGATCAGCAACAACCTCATGATCGAGGATTTTTCGGATATTGACACCAACCTCAAAACCTGCTACGGCGACCTGATCGACGAGAAGATTTTGAGCGCCGACCGCACGGTGGCATCGGTATCGGTGTTCGTGCCCTCCGACCGCTCCTATATGGATGACGTGGCATACCTCCGTCAGCGCATCGGCGAGCTTTCGCTCCACGGTGAGATTGAGCTGGTGGGCGTCAACGAGGAGGATTGGGCCAACTCCTGGAAGCAGTACTATAAGCCCCTCAAGATCGGCGAGCGCATCGTCATTTGCCCCGCGTGGGAGCGTTACGAACCTGCCGAGGGTGAACTGGTGATCCGCATGGATCCCGGCATGGCGTTCGGCACGGGCACCCACGAAACCACCCGCCTCGTCATCCGTCTTTTGGAGAAGTATACCCAAGCGGGCTGCCGTATGCTGGACGTGGGTACGGGTACGGGCATTCTGGCCATCTGTGCCGCCCGTCTGGGCGCGGAGACCTGCCGTGCCTACGATATTGACCCCACCGCCGTGCGTGTGGCGCGGGAGAATATCAAGGACAGCGGCCTTGCCAATGTCACCTGCGACCAATCCGACCTTCTCAAGCAGGTCAGCCTGGAGGGCGGTCAGTACGATCTGATCTGCGCCAACATCGTGGCGGATATCATCATCCGTATGACCCCCGACGTGGGACAGTATCTCAAGGACGACGGTGTGCTTCTTGCCTCGGGCATCATTGCCGAGCGGTGCGACGACGTGATCGCCTGCTTCGAGCAGCACGGCTTTGAGATCGTGGAGTGCCTCACCGATAACGGCTGGTGCGGCCTCGCGGTCAAGAAAAAGTAATCATCATCAAAAAACTCCTGCGACGGATTTCCGTCGCAGGAGTTTTTTGCATAGCAGGGCCGATGTTCAAATTTGGATTTGTCGAGCAGGGGTTTCACCCCTGCACCCCACCAGAAC
>CAJGEA010000209.1 GCA_904502015.1 uncultured Clostridia bacterium
CTCTCGCCGTATATTCCGCATGCAGTGGATACGATCATCAGCGGCGGTGCAGAGGGCATTGATCGTTTGGCTGAGGCGTACGCGGATGAGCATAAATTGTCCAAATACGTGATACGCCCACAGTATGCGCGCTATGGTCGTGCCGCACCGCTCAAGCGCAATCAGGAGATGGTGGATATGGCCGATGTAGTGCTGGTTATCTGGGATGGTGAGTCTAAGGGCAGTAGGTTCACCGTGGAATATGCAAAAAAACAAAATAAACCTTTGTTTCTGATTCGGGTTTGATTGATCCTTATTGCCAATACATTTTTTCAAAAGCCGCCGGCGGCGGCTTTTTTACTTGAAAAACACGTATAATCTGCGAAAAAAATGCCAAAGCCCTTGTAAAATCCGCGCGCATCTGTTATAATAGTATGGAATATAACTTGCGCGACCGCCGAGCTCGCGGCTGTTGCTCAAAAAGTTGAATAAAAGCCGTATAAGGGAAGGGAATTGCCTATGCAACACGGATTTATTAAAGTCGCTACCGCTACGCCCCGCATCCGCGTGGGGGATTGCGCCCATAACGCCGCCGCCTGCGCCGAGCTGGCCGTTTCCGCGTGTGAGTCGGGCGTGAAGCTGCTCGTGTTCCCCGAGCTTTGCCTCACGGGAGCCACCTGCGCCGATCTGTTTTTCCACGATCGCTTGCTTTGCGGTGCGCTGGAGGCCCTGCGTGTCTTCCTTGCGGAGACCGCTGCGTGCGACACCCTCTCGGTGGTCGGTCTGCCCGTGCGCCACGCCGACAAGCTCTACAACTGCGCCGCTGTGTGCCACCGCGGTATGCTTCTCGGCATCGTCCCCAAAACCCATATCCCCTCGTCCGAGTCCCGCTGGTTCACCCCCGCCCCCGCCCAGAACCTGACCTACGAGCTGGACGGCGGTTTCGTCAATTTCGGCACAAAGCAAATCTTCGTGTCCACCACCGTGCCCGACCTGCGCGTGGGCGTGGAGATCGGCGCGGATGCCACGGTTGCCGTCCCCCCCTCCTGCGCGCTGTCCGCCGCAGGCGCGACCGTGATCTGCCATCCCACCGCTTCGCCCGAGATGGTGAGGGCAAGAAAGAACCGCCGCCACCTCGCCACAAGCCTGTCCGCGCGGATCAAGGCGGCCTGCCTCAGCGCCAACTGCGGCGACGGGGAATCCACCACCGACTGCGTGTTCTCGGGGCATTCTCTCATTGCCGAGGACGGAAAAGTCCTTGCCGAGCGTCTCCCCTTTGCCGCCGAGCCCCTCTGCGTCACCGAGGTGGATGTGTCCCGCCTTGCCTATGACCGCCGCCGTGAGAATATCTTTTCTGCGGTCAACGCGGGCGAATATACCGAAAATTACTTTGACAGCGACGAGTGCGAAACCGAACTGACGCGCTTTGTCGATCCTCATCCCTTCGTGCCTGCCGATCCCACCGAGCGCGCCGAGCGGTGCGAGCTGATCCTTTCCATCCAAGCCGCAGGGCTCGCCCAGAGAGTCAAGGCCGCATGGGCGAAGAAGCTCGTCGTGGGCATTTCGGGCGGTCTGGACTCCTGCCTCGCCCTGCTCGTCATGGTGCGCGCTATGGATCTTCTGGAGCGCCCCCGCACCGACATTATCGCGGTCACCATGCCTTGCTTCGGCACGACGGTGCGTACCAAGACAAACGCCACCGTCCTGTGCGACGAGCTGGGTGTGGATTTCCGCACCGTGGATATTTTCAACGCCGTGGGTCAGCACTTCGCCGACATCGGTCACGATCCCGAAAACCGTAACGTCGTGTATGAAAACGCCCAGGCGCGGGAACGCACCCAGGTGCTGATGGATATCGCCAACGCCGAGGGCGGCATGGTGATCGGCACGGGCGACCTTTCCGAGCTGGTGCTGGGCTGGGCGACCTATAACGGCGACCACATGTCTATGTACGGTGTCAACGGCGGCGTGCCTAAAACGCTGGTGCGCCACGTCGTGAGCCACTGCGCCGACTGCGAGCGCGCCGCGGGCCACGCGGCGCTTGCCGATGCCATTGCCGATATTGTCAATACCCCCGTCAGCCCCGAGCTGCTCCCCGCCGACGAGAAGGGCGACATTGCCCAGAAGACCGAGGATCTCGTTGGCCCCTACGAGCTGCACGATTTTTACCTCTACCATCTGCTCCGCTACGGGTGCACTCCCACTAAGCTCTTCCGCCTCGCGCGGCACGCTCTCGCGCCCCTCGGCTACGACGATGCCACTCTCCTGCATTGGCTGGAGGTGTTCGTCCGCCGCTTCTTTACCCAGCAGTTCAAGCGCTCCTGCCTGCCCGACGGCCCCAAGATCGGCTCGGTGGGCGTGTCTCCCCGTGGAGATCTGCGCCTGCCCTCGGATGCCTCGTCCGCCCTGTGGATGGAGGAGATCATCGAACTGCGCAGGACATATCTCTCCTGAACAACCTTGAATTTTACTATACAGTGAAAGGAAATCCATTATGCTGAATCTGTACGATCTTTCGGTCAACGGCGTCAAGTCGCCCGCCTTTGTTCCCTGCGCCCCCCTGTATGTTGGGTGGAAGCTGGAGTCGGATAACACCAATGTCAAGCAAACGAGCTACCGTGTCACCCTCACCGCCGAAGGCGGGGAGACCGTGTGGGATAGCAAGCTTATCCGCTCGTCCAAGTCGGTGCATATCCCCTTTAGCGGCGCTCTGCAAAGCCGCACCGAGTATGCACTGACGGTCTCCGTCACCGATAACCACGGTGAGAGTGCCACCGCCTCCATCACCTTTGCCACCGCCATCGCCGCCGAGGATTGGCAGGGCGTGTGGATCAAGCCCCGCCGCCACATCGCGGGCTGGGCACCCTACCTGCGCACCAAGTTTGAGTGCCGCCCGACATCCATCCGCCGCGCGAAGCTGTACGTGTGCGGCCTCGGTTGCGGTGAGTATTACATCAACGGAAAGGCCGTCAGCGAGGATCTGATCGATCCTCCGTTCTCCAACTACGAGGAGGA
>CAJGEA010000210.1 GCA_904502015.1 uncultured Clostridia bacterium
AAGGCAGATTAAGATTTTCTGCCAGCTATAGAACCTCTACCCATAGCACGGTATCTCTGCGCGACCGAGTTGGTCGGCAGCCGCCGACAACTCGGCACTACGGATACAGGTTTGTAATGGGCGCGATTAACGCGGCTGTGCCGCGTGCGCCACCAGGAAGGGAAAGGATTTTCAAGGGAAACCGTAGGTTTCCTCTTGAACGGCGTTTCTTTTGGTACTTTTCTTTCGCTGGAGAAAGAAAAGTACGGAAGGAGAAAAAACATGTAACAGCGGGCGAACACAGTTCGCCCCTACGAGAAGTTAAAAAACAATTTCACTCCTAAGGAGTGCAAGATGATTTGTAAAAGGATACAAGTTGCCAATTTTCGGAATATTGCCTCGGCGGACGTAGAATTTCACGAGGGAGTCAACCTTCTGTGCGGCGACAACGCGCAGGGCAAGACCAACCTGCTGGAGGCCATCTACTTCACCGCGCTGGGCAAGAGCTTTCGCCCCGCGAAGGAGGCCGAGCTGATCCGCTTCGGCGAGGAGGGCGCGCGGCTGGTTAATCAGTTTCATGACTCCCTGCGCGACCAGACCCTCGCGGTCACTCTGTTTGGCGGTCAGCGGCGGCGTATCGTGGAGCAAAACGGCGTGAAAATTTCCAAGATGTCCGACGTGGTGGGCGCGTTTCGCGTGGTTCTGTTCTGCCCCGAGCACCTGTCCATCGTGCAGGGCGGGCCCGAATTGCGCCGCGCGTACCTCAACGTCGCGCTGTCCCAGCTCCGTCCCGTGTACCTGCACGCGCTGCAACGGTACAACCACATTCTCAAGGAGCGCAACAGCCTGCTTCGCCACGCGCAGGAGGACATGGACACCTTCCGCGCCACCATGCCCATCTGGTCGGCACAGCTCGCCCACGAGGCGGCGATCCTGGCCGCCCACCGCGACCGCTACGTGCGCGAGGCGAGCGAGTACGTCCGCGCCTGCTTTGCCGACATGACGGGCGGGAGCGAGACCCCCGAGCTCAGCTACGTCAACTCCCTTGGGCTGACAGGGGAGGCATTGTGTGACCGCGAGGCGGTGGAAGCGAAGTACCTCGACCTGCTGACCACCCGCTACGACCGCGAGATCGGCGCAGGAACCACTCTCTACGGCATTCACAAGGACGATATACAGATTCACCTCAACGGCCGCCCCGCGCGTCTGTACGCCTCTCAGGGGCAGCAGAGGTCGCTTTCCCTGGCCATGAAGCTGGCTGAGGGCTCCATTTCGGCCGCCGAGTCGGGCGGGGACATGCCCGTCTTCCTGTTTGACGACGTGCTCTCCGAGCTGGATATCCACCGCCGCACCTACCTCATGCACGAGCTGCGCGGACGACAGGTCATCCTGACCGCCACCGACGCCGAGGACGCCGCCATTGTCGGTGGAGTGAAGATCATACGCGTAAAGAACGGAGAATTTATATTAGGGGGCGTTGCCCCCTGACCCCCACCAATATTCACGGGAGAAACTTCTTGAAAGAAGTTTCCCCCGTACCCCCTTCAAGAACTTTAATAAAATATTTTTATTAAAGTTCTTTGGAATCCAAAACCTTTCGCGATATTTGCCGCAGGCAAATTTGCAACGAGTGAGCTTTCCTCCCATTATGGGTCATCCTGAGCGCCGCGGGGCTTTGCCCCGCAAGTCGAAGGATCACTTGCCCTATTTATTTAACCATAAAAATCATGTATTACACGTACATTTTAACAACAAAAAATAACACGGCCCTTTATGTGGGGGTTACCAACGACCTTAACCGACGCATGATAGAGCATAAGAGCGAAATAATTATTGGGTTTACTCGCAAGTACCATATTCATAAACTCGTATATTATGAAATTTTTCATGATCCCAATGTTGCTATTGCAAGAGAAAAGCAATTAAAGGGTTGGAGGCGTGAGAAGAAAATTGCTTTAATCGAGAAGACTAATCCCGACTGGCAAGACCTGTCATTGTTGTATGATCAACAGAGGTGATCCTTCGACTTGCGGGGCAGAGCCCCGCGGCGCTCAGGATGACCCCCTGAATAGGGAAATCTCACCTTGAAAAATTTAATGAAATAATTCATTATAAAACTGCAAAAAGGAGGACTTTATGTACCTGCATATAGGAAGCGGCAAGAACATCCGCGAGCGGGACATAGTGGGGATCTTTGACGTGGACAAGACGACCACGTCGTGGATCACGCGAAAATATTTATCCGAGGCGCAGCGGCGGTATCTCGTCAGCGATGCGAACGACGGGGAGATCCCGAAGTCCTTTATTCTGTACTGGAACAGGCGAACGCAGGAATATCGCATCTATTTTTCACAGCTTTCCACCGCGGCACTGTGCGGACGAGTCGGCGGCGGAGAGGAATGAGCCCTCTCCGTCACGCCTACGGCGTGCCACCTCCCCCAAGGGGGAGGCTCACGAAAGGCTCTCCCTCCGGGTAGCGAAGCGTCGACACGGTAGTGAATGACTGCCGGTGGCAGTCAGAGCCGTGTCGTGCCCGAGCCGCAGCGAGAAAGCTCCCGAGACAGCGGGTGAGAGGGTAAATCATGTAAAAAATTCCCTCTCCGTCACGGCAAAGCCGTGACACCTCTCCCAAAGGGAGAGGCTGTTGTCACCCTTATAATTATCAAAAGAAATTCCACGAAACCAAAACAAAAAGAGGATTGAAACTATGGCAGACATGGAAAAGATTCAGGACACCGAAGAGGTCGTCTACGACGAAAACCAAATACAGGTGCTCGAGGGACTGGAGGCGGTGCGCAAGCGCCCCGGTATGTATATCGGTACCACCTCCATCCGCGGACTGCACCACTTGGTCTATGAGATCGTGGACAACTCCATCGACGAGGCTCTGGCAGGCTACTGCGACAAGATCGAGGTGACCATCAACGAGGACAACAGCGTCACGGTCACCGATAACGGACGCGGTATCCCTGCGGGCATCCATCCCCGTGAGGGCATTCCCACC
>CAJGEA010000211.1 GCA_904502015.1 uncultured Clostridia bacterium
GCTTCTCCACGGCGTCCATATCGGGGCCCGTGGGCGTCATATCCACGGGGATCATGCGGATGCCCAACGACTCACAGATGCGGAAATGGCGGTCGTAGCCGGGGGCGGGGCAGATGAAGGTAACGCCCTCACAGCGACTCCAGGGCTGACCGTCACAGGTGCCATACAGCATGGCGCGGGCGACCGCGTCATACATCAGGTTGAGCGACGAGTTACCGCCGATAAACAGATTCTTCTCGGGAATGCCGAGCAGGTCGGAGAAGAGCTTTTTTGCCTCGGGCGTACCGTCCAAGAGACCGTAGTTGCGGCAGTCAAAGCCGTTCACGGTGGTGCAATCGGCGGTGTTGTGCAGGCAATCCAGCATACCCTCCATCATATCGAGCTGGTCGCCGCCGGGCTTGCCGCGCGACAGATCCAGCTTCAGCCCACGCGCGCGGAAATCGGCGTAGGCGGCTTGCATTTTCTCCAGCTCGGCCGTCAGCTCGGCACGGCTCATGTCACAGTATTTCATAGTTCACTATCTCCTAAAATATCCTAGGATCACGGCCGCGGGCGGGCCCGATCACATCCGAGGACTATTGTATCACAGTTCATCCGAAAAAGCAAGAGGAATTTTGAAATTCTGCAAAAATTTTCTCATTTATCCATAATTTCGGGTTGGAAATCAAAAAGTTTGCAAGAGCGGCGAAAAAAATATGCATTTTCGCCATTCCAAAGGGACAACGAAGCCCCAACCCGAGGATATATCGGGGTGGGGCTTTGCGATTTGTCCTTCATATTGGCAAAACGGCGGTGGCAATGGCGAAGTAGATGATCAGCGTGACGGTGTCCACGATGGTGGTGATAAACGGATTGGCCATGACCGCGGGGTCGAAGCCGATCAGCTTAGCGCCAATGGGCAGGAGTGCGCCCACCATCTTGGCAAACAGGATGGTCATGAATATGGTCGCGCACACCACAAGCGAGATCTGCATGTTCTGCGCCGTCAAGGCGAACTGAAAGTCGATCAGCATGGTCTTGATAAAGCAGGCGGCGGCAATGGCTACGCCGCAGGTGGCGGCCACGCGGATCTCCTTCCACAGCACCCGCCACACGTCGCGCAGCTCGATTTCCCCGAGGGACAGGCTACGGATAACCGTCACCGAGGTCTGGCCGCTGGCGTTACCGCCCGTACCCATGAGCATGGGCACAAAGGCCATCAGAACGGGGAGCGCCCCCAGTTGGCTTTCGTAGTGGGTGAGAATGGCGCTGGTCAGGGTGGCGGACAGCATGAGCAGCATCAGCCACGGGATGCGCTTCTTCCACGTTTCAAACACGCCCGTTTTGAGGTAGGGCTTATCGGTGGGCAAGATCGCCGCCATCTTCTCGATATCCTCGGTGGCCTCGGTTTCCATGACGTCCATTGCGTCGTCAACCGTGACGATACCCACGAGGCGGTATTCGTTATCTACAACCGGCAGCGCCAGCATGCCGTACTTGGAGATGGTAGCGGCGACCGTCTCCTGATCGTCCAGCGTGGAGGCGCAGATGACGTTATCATCCATAATATCCGACACGAGTGCGTTCGGGTCAGAGAATAGCAGCGAACGAAGCGGAATAACGCCCAGCAGCACACGGCGGGCGTCGGTCACGTACGCCACGTAAATGGTTTCCTTGTCCATACCCGTGCGGCGGATGTGCTCGATCGCCTCGGCGCAGGTCATGTGTCCCCGCAGGTCGATGAACTCCGAGGTCATCACGCTGCCCGCGCTGTCCTCGGGATAGGCGAGGAAGCGGTTAATATCGGCGCGAGTTTCGGGTGTGGCGTTCCGCATGATGCGGCGCACCATGTTGGCAGGCAGCTCCTTGAGCATTTCGGTGGCATCGTCCAACGCCAGCTCCTCCACGATCAGCGAGATCTCTCGGTCGGTCATGGCGGTGATGATGCGCTCCTGCACATCCACCTCCAGCTCGGCGAAAACGTCGGCGGCGGTGTCCTTATCCAACAGCTTGAACACCGCGGGGATGCGGGTGGGCGCCAGCTCGGAGAAAAAGTCCGCCGCGTCTACGGGGTTGAGCTCCTCCAGCTCGTGGCGGAAATCGGCGTAGTGGCGGGTATCCAACAACTCCTCGAGATAGGTGAAGTGGCGCTCCATCTCCTGCGGGCGCTGCTCGGCGAGGATCTCTTCTTCCTCAGAGGCATCCCCCTCGGATGCATCCTCCTCGTCCTTTCCCTTGGGCTCGCCCTCAAGGGCAGGCTCTCCCTCAGCGGTATCGTGCTCCGGCTCGTGAGCCGGATCGGGTTCGAGTGGGGGAGGCGTAGTCATTTCGCAGAATTCGGTATTGGACGGCTCACTGTCCGTCTGTCGGTCGTCGTTGCTCCAAGCATTCTCGCGCTCGTCGTTTCGATTCATTACGATCCCCCCGTTTCTTTGCTTGATTTGGTATCGGTTCCGTCGAGGGGTTGCAATGCGCCCTCTCGGCGTTCACAGTATAGCACAGTAGTCCCCGTTTGTCAATCATTTTTGCGATTTTTTCGAAATTCTTTGGTTTAGGTCGAAATTGGACTTTCACGGGCAAAAAATCGTCCAAAATGGGCGAATATCAGTTAATATCGTCCATTTTCTCGTATTTTATGCATTTTGTGAGGGATTTGCACGGCAGATCCAACAAAAAATTATAACACTTCAGTCAGTGTTCAAATTTGGATTTGTGCCTGCGGCACAGCTTTGGCTCGGGGTAGGTTGTCACGCGCCTACCATATCCCCCGATGAGACTCCCTACGGGTGTGTTTTAAATTTGGATTTATCTGTTTGTTAGCTTTTATGTACTTTTCTCCCACCAGCGGGAGAAAAGTACCAAAAGAGGCGCCGCATAAGGGAAAACCTACGGTTTTTCCTTATGTATCC
>CAJGEA010000212.1 GCA_904502015.1 uncultured Clostridia bacterium
TCAATGTAAAGGTCACGGGTGGGCAGGCCGATCTTGATGTCATCGTGGACGTTGACGGACTCCACGACGTCCATGTTGAATCCATATTCGTCAAGCTGTTTTTTGACAGCGGCGATCTCGTCGATCTCCCAGATCTCGCCCGGCATTTTGTGGTGGAGCGCCCAGACGATGCCCTCCACACCGGGGATCTGCTTGATATCCGAGAGCTTGATGCGATCGTTGCCCTCGCCGTACCAGCGGAACGTCATTTTCATACTTGTATATCTCCCAATCCAAAGTAGCGA
The DNA here is from genome assembly GCA_904502015.1 of uncultured Clostridia bacterium. Taxonomy (GTDB): domain Bacteria; phylum Bacillota; class Clostridia; order Oscillospirales; family CAG-272; genus CAMEON01. The sequence goes on from CAJGEA010000212.1 coordinate 285, forward strand.
AGGGCATTGTCACAGCATATATCCCGCACGATCGTGTTCAGCGTGTCGGGATCGTTGGGGTACTCCCCGTTCTCCACCCAGCCGCCGATGAGGTCGCACAGAATGCGGCGGAAATACTCGTGGCGGGTGTAGCTGAGGAAGCTGCGCGAGTCGGTCAGCATGCCCACAAAGTTGCCAAGGGTGGAGAGATTTGCAAGGCTGATGAGCTGCTTTCTCATGCCCTCCTTGTGGTCGTTGAACCACCACGCCGAGCCGTGCTGGAGCTTGCCCCGCACGCCCGCCCCTTGGAACGCACCGATGAGCGAGCCGAGGAAGGCATCGTCGCCCGCATCCAGACTATACAGAATGGTCTTGGGCAGAGCGTCCGCGCGGTAGAGGCGGTCGAGCAGGCGGGCAAGAGGCAGACTGCTTCCCTGCCCCACGCAGTCAAAGCCGCTGTCGGGGCCCAACGTAGCAAACGCCGCCGAGTTGGGGTTGCGCAGGCAGTTGTAATGGATCTGCATGACCATTTCGCGGCGGGCGTACTCCTCGGCGCACGTAACCAGCAGGCAGGTCTGGAATTTTTCGGCCTCCTCGCAGGTCACGGGCTCGCCGCGAAGGCCCTTTTGCATGATGGCATTCACATCGGTATCATCGGCCTCACGATAGATGGCGTAGTCCAGACCGTGATCCGCCGAGCGGCATCCGCGATCGGCAAAGTAGGCAATGCGAGCAATCAGCGCCGCTTTGAGTTCGTCAAGATTGGTAATCTGCACACCCGACACGCGGGAAAGCGTGTCGATATATGTGCGCCAATCGGGCTTGTCGATGCGAAGCGCCTTATCGGGGCGGAAGGAGGGGGCGACCGTCACCGAAAAGGTAGGATCGGCGGCGATCTTCTCATGCCACTCCAGCAAGTCCACGGGATCGTCGGTGGTGCCGATGAAGAAAACACCGCTCTCCTCGATGATACGGCGGGCCGAAAGTCCGCCCTTCAGCACGCGTTCGGTCAGCTCCCACACGGTCTGCGCCGTTTTTCCGTTCAGCACACCGTCGTAGCCGAAGTAGCGTTTCAGCTCAAGGTGGCACCAATGTACCATAGGGTTGCCAATGGCGCGGGGGAGGCACTCGGCAAACTTTTGGAATTTCTCGCGATCCGAGGCGTCACCCGTGATAAAGCGCTCCTCCACGCCCGATGATCGCATGAGTCGCCACTTGTAGTGGTCGCCCGCGAGCCACACCTGCGTGATGTTCTCGTAGCGGCGATCCTCCCAGATCTCGCGGGGACTGACGTGGCAATGGTAGTCCACGATGGGAGCTTTGGCGGCTACCTCATGGTAGAGCCGTCTCGATGTTTCGGTGGACAGCAGGAAATTTTCGTCAATAAAATGCGACATGGTAAATTCCTTTTTCTATATCAAGTTGAAAGATGAACGGGCTTTCCTTGGCTCTCGTAGGCGGCAAGGATGAGGCGGATGACCCTCGCGCCCGCCTCGCCGTCAATGGCAAAGCGCCGACCGTCGGCGATGCAGGCATAGAAGTCCTCAATGAGCGCCTCGTGGCCGTTGCCGTAGCAGGCCTTGCGGTCGAGCGAGAAGCATCCGTTCTCAAAGGAAATGCTCTCGCCGCCAACGATCACACGATCGGGCAGTACCGTGACGGTCTCACCGTCCGCCTTCAGTTGGATCGTAACAGGGAAATCCGACGACGACGCCGTAGTGGCGAGGAATGTAAATTCATGCTTGCCGCGGCACACGATGGAGGCGGTGTCTTCCACCTCGATGGTATCGGCCAGAGTCAGGCAGGAGGTCTGCGCGATCAACTCGTCGGGCATGCCGACCAGCCATTGCATGAGATCCAGCGTGTGGAGCGCCTGATTGATCAGCACGCCGCCGCCCTCGGTGGCCCACTTGCCGCGCCACGCGGCGCTCGCGTAATAGGCGGCAGTGCGGCACCACGCGACCTGACCCACGCCGCTGACGTTCTTTTTATCCTCAAGGTACGCCTTGGCGTACTGATTCGCACCGTTGTAGCGGTTCTGCAGGCACACGCCAAGGGTGGCGGTCGATCTCTTCTCCGCCTCCAGGATCTCGTCGATCTCCTCGGGGCGGATGCACAGCGGCTTTTCACACAGGACGTGAACGCCGCGGTCCAGCGCCTCGATCACCATAGCCGCGTGAAGATAATGGGGGGTGCAGATATGCACGGCATCAGGGCTCTCCCGCTCCAGCATATCGGTATAGTCGGTATAGTGCGCCACATCGTCGGGCGCGGTTGCCAGCACGGCCTCGTCCACGTCGCAAACGGCGCTGAGCGTGCCGCGCTTATGCAGGATGGCGGCGTGAAGCCGACCGATGATGCCGTATCCTACGACTGCAACCTTCATGGCTTTGCTCGTCCTTTCAATCAGAATGTGCCTGCCGTATCCGCCACACCGGCTTCCTCGGCGGTCTTGAGCACCGAGATTGCGCGGTGGGCGTTCAACTCAGAGAGGTACTCCTCCTCGTCGACGGGGATGGTCACCTCGGCGCCGCCCTTCCAGCCCGACAGTTCAATGGCATTCATGAGCTCTACGCCGCGA
>CAJGEA010000213.1 GCA_904502015.1 uncultured Clostridia bacterium
CGACCTTCCCTGTATGGACGATGACGACCTGCGCCGCGGCCGCCCCACCAACCATAAGGTGTACGGTGAGGCGATGGCACTTCTCGCGGGTGACAGTATGTTCATGGATGCCTTTGCCCTCACGGGAGGGAACGGGCGCGTGCCCGCGAAGGTACGCGCCGAGGCGACCGTTTTGCTCTCTCGCGCCGCAGGCTACGGAGGCATGGTGCGCGGACAGGTAGTAGATATGTTCGGCGAGCAGAACGAGCTTACCTATGACGAGCTGCTTTACCTCCATGCCAATAAAACGGGCGCGCTCATCCGCGTGGCGGCACAGCTTGGCTGTCTTGCGGCGGGTGTTCGCATGGATTCCCCCTGCATGAAGACCGCCGAGGGCTATGCCGAGCGCATCGGCCTTGCTTTTCAGGTGATCGATGATACGCTGGACGTTACCTCCACCCCCGAAGAGCTGGGCAAATCGGTGGGCGGCGACGCCGAGCATCATAAGAATACATTTCTTTCCTTCCATACATTGGAGGAGGCCGATGACTTCGCCAAGCGCCTTACCCGCGAGGCCGTGAATCTGATTGAGGGCTATGCGGGAGCCGAGCGCCTTGCGGCGCTGGCGTGCTACCTTGCCGTGCGTAAAAATTGATTTTGCAAGTAACAGAAAGGACCTGTAAAAATATAAATGAATATTTTTAAGCAGATGCTCTATAATTTTCCCTTGATCTGCGCGGGCAGCGGTTGGCTTCTCGCCCAGATTCTCAAGGTGTTTACGGGCATATTCAAGATTCGCAAGTTTGACCTCATCGCGCTCTTGTTCGGCACGGGCGGTATGCCCTCGTCCCATTCGGCGGCGGTCACGGCGCTGTGCGTGTCCTGCGGACTGCGCTACGGCTTTGACTCAGGTTATTTTGCTTTGGGATTCCTCTTTGCCATCATCGTCATGCGGGATGCCACGGGCGTGCGCTGGGAAACTGGTGAGCAGGCAAAGATCCTTAACCGCATCATGAAGGACCTGTTCACCTCATCCCACCACGAGGACTTCAACCGTAATTTCAAGGAGCTGGTGGGCCATACCCCCATGCAGGTGTTCGTGGGCGCGGCGGTGGGGGCTATCCTGCCGTTCCTCATGGCGCTCATTCCGCTCTACCGCGATATGCTGGTGATTCATATATGAGAGCCGACGTGTATCTGGTGCAGGGGGGCTACGCCGAGAGCCGTACCTTGGCGCAAAAGCTCATCGACAGCCGCGCCGTCCGCGTGGATGGTCGTGTGATCGCAAAGGCCTCGGAGGATATTTCCGAGGGGGTGCACGAGGTGACGGTGGCTGCTACCGCCGATACCCGCTACGTCGGGCGTGGCGGACTCAAAATGGAGGCGGCGCTGGCGCATTTCCCTTTGTCGGTGCATGAGAAAATCATAGCCGATGTAGGTGCCTCCACGGGAGGCTTTACCGATTGCCTCCTGCAAAACGGGGCGGCGCGCGTGTATGCCGTGGACGCGGGACACGGACAGCTTCATCCCCGTTTGCTCGCCGATCCCCGTGTGCGATCTGCCGAGGGGGTCAACGCCCGCTACCTCGATCCCGGCATACTGCGTGAGATCGAGCAGAAACACCCCAACCCCGATCCCGCGTTTGACGGGCTGGTGGACGGTTGCGTGATAGACGTGTCCTTTATCTCCCAAACGCTGATCCTACCCGCCCTTGCCACGGTCATCCGCAACGGCGGCTTCCTCGTCACCCTCATCAAGCCTCAGTTTGAGCTGAGCGGGGCGGCGCTGGGAAAGCACGGTGTGGTCAAGCGGGAGCAGGATCGTCGCGCCGCCGTGGATCGCGTGCTGGCCTCTGCCGCCGCGTGTGGCTTTTCCTGCCGTGGACATATTCCGTCCCCCATCGAGGGCGGCGACGGCAATCGGGAATATTTGGCGTATTTGATTAAGAATTGACCTTTGGCGTGGGCATGTGCCCTGCCAAGTAAACAGAAAGCAGGTGACGGTATGGCGGATAGCAAGAAGATCGCGCTGATTACCAATTTTAACATTTACGAGAAGGCAGGCGCCGCCATGCAGGTGGCGCAAAAGCTCTCGAACTATCCTTGTGAGGTCATGGTTGCCTCCTTCAATCGGGACAAGGTGCTCCGCATGAACCGTGGGCGCATGGCGTTCACCTTCCTGCCTATGGATGAGCTGTACGCGCAGGCGGACGTGCTCATCGTGCTGGGCGGTGACGGTACGATTCTGGAGGCGGCGCGTCGCTCCGCCGCGCGTCAAATCCCCATTCTGGGCATCAACCTCGGACGCGTTGGCTACATGGCCGAGCTGGAAATGTCCGAGCTGCATATGCTCAGCCGTTTGTTTGAGGGCGAGTGCGAGGGCGTGATCAACGGAACGTGTAATCATGGCTACGAGATCGAGCGGCGCTCCATGTTGCACGTGGAGCTGGTCAACACGTCGGGCGAGGTACGCAGTAAGATGTACGGCCTCAATGATGCCGTGATCACCAACGGCTCGGTGGCGCGCATCGTGGACGTGGAGCTCCTCGAAAACGGCACCCCCGTGACCACCTACCGCGCAGACGGACTCATCGTGGCGACCCCCACGGGCTCTACCGCCTACTCCATGTCAGCGGGCGGTGCCATCGTGGATCCCCGTGTGTCCTGCCTCTGCGTGACGCCCATCTGCCCCCATTCTCTGGCGGCACGGCCCCTCGTGTTCCCCGACAGCGCCACGCTGGAGATCCGCAACGTCTGCCAGCGCGAGAAGATGCTGTACCTGACGGTGGACGGGCGCACGAATTGCGAGCTCTACCGCGGCGAGTCGGTGCGCATTACCCGTTCCGACCTCCAGACCAAC
>CAJGEA010000214.1 GCA_904502015.1 uncultured Clostridia bacterium
ATGCAGGGGCAGTTGGCAGCCAGAGCGGTGAAGCGGGAGTTGGGGTGAGCACCGCAGGTGGACTTATCCTTCTTGTCGAACTTGGTGCAGTCCCAAGGATTGCCCTTCCAGTCGATGGCGAAGCCGGGCTGAGGAGGATTGTTGTCCAGGCCCTCCCACCAGACGGTGTTGTCGGCGGTGTTGTGAACTACGTTGGTGAAGATGGTGTCACGCATGGTGGTAGCCAGCGCGTTGGGGTTGGACTTTTCGTTGGTGCCGGGGGCAACGCCGAAGAAGCCGTTCTCGGGGTTGACTGCCCACAGGCGGCCGTCCTCGCCGACGCGGAGCCATGCGATGTCGTCGCCTACGCACTCAACCTCGTAGCCCTGCTCGGACAGGAACTTGGGGGGGATGAGCATGGCGAGGTTGGTCTTACCGCAAGCAGAGGGGAACGCGGCGGTGACGTACTTCTTCTCGCCGTTGGGGTACTTGACGCCCAGAATGAGCATGTGCTCGGCCATCCAGCCTTCCTTACGGCCGAGGTAGGAGGCGATACGGAGAGCAAAGCACTTCTTACCCAGCAGAACGTTTCCGCCGTAGCCCGAGTTGACGGACATGATGGTGTTGTCCTGAGGGAAGTGAACGATGTAGCGGTTCTCCTCGTCGATGTCGGCGCGGGCGTGCAGACCCTTGATGTAGTCGGGGCTGTCGCCCAGAGCCTCGAGGACGTTGTTGCCCACGCGGGTCATGATGAGCATGTTCAGCACGACGTAGATGGAGTCGGTCAGCTCGATGCCGTACTTGGCGAAGTCAGAACCAACGACACCCATGGAGTAGGGAATGACGTACATGGTGCGGCCCTTCATGGAGCCGGTGTAGAGCTTCTTCAGCTTGGCGTACATCTCGGCGGGGTCCATCCAGTTGTTGATGTTGCCTGCCTCCTCCTTGGTGGGGGTGCAGATGTAGGTGCGACCCTCTACGCGGGCGACGTCGTTGACGGCGGTGCGGTGCAGGTAGCAGTTGGGCAGCTTCTCCTGATTCAGCTTGATCATCTCGCCGGTCGAGCAAGCCTCGGCGCGCAGGGCCTCCGCCTGCTCCTCCGAGCCGTCGATCCAGACGATCTGATCAGGCTGGGTCATAGCCGCCATCTCGTCGATCCAATCAAGTACGAAACGATTGTTGGTAGCGCTCATGGTAATCTCCTTTTATGTCAATATTTTTTTAACAAGAGAACGGTGGGTATTGAACAATATCCATCATCCTTACCCAGTATATATTTTACAATATTTTTTGTCAAATTGCAAGAGCTTTTGCAAAGGTTACGATTTGTTCATACATAAGAAAAAAATGCGCAATCTTCTCAAAAAAACAGAGCCCCGCGCCATCGGCGCGGGGCGGGGAAATGGCATCGTTTTTTCTGCCGCTGTATTCTATTCAAGTCGTGTCATGCAGCATCTCTTACCATTTCTTCATATGGCGCAGGGAACCATGTAAAGCCCTTTCCGTTGCCCGATATATCGTATGTCCAAACGCCGAAGCTCGACCCGATATAGAGAGTGTCCCCGATTGCCACTATGGAATTGATGCACGAATCCCACCACCCGTCAGGCACGGGGATCTCGGTGACCGCCCCTCCCAGCGTAACAGCGTACAGCGAGGAGTCGCACGCCACGTAAATCGTACCGTTCTGCGATATATCCGAAGCGACCGCGCCGTCATCGCTCACATCACACAGCTTTTCTGCGTAGCACTGAAACTCATTCTCCTCGGAGGGGAAATGCACCACGTATACCGCCGTGGGTTGAACGGGCTCAAGCATTTTGTTCCATCCGGTCACCACGTAGCCGTGCTTGCCTGCATAGGAGTCTGTGTTAGGCGGCGGTTCAAACAAATCGACACAGCGATCCTCAAGAAGCGTGGTCGGCCGGGTTACAGAATCCGTGCCGGTATAGGGATAATAGCGCAACCCCGCCGCGAACTCGCCCCAGTCCGAGCCGAGCAGATAGCCGTTGTCGCCATACAGCTCGTGTACCGTGGTTTTTTGCTCGTTGTTCACCACCAAAAGGGGCGTGTCGTCACCGTAGGCGTTCGACTTGGATACGTAACAATCGTAGCTCCAATAGGGATTGTCAAGCGAAGGGTCGCATGCCTCGGGATCCCACGGCGCGGCCTTTAGCTCTCGTATGGAGTAGTCGGTGGATACCACCGCTATGGTGGTCGACGCATCACCGCCACAGGCGCAGACGGGCAGGGAAAGGCAGATCAATAATAGAATCAAGATCCATTTCAGTTCCTTCATGTTCTTCATGTGTCATTATCTCCTTTAGTCGGTTTGGAAAATTCGGTTGCAAAATGGGCAAATTGGGGGGTCAGGGAGAAATAGGTGCATTTCCCTTACGGGAAATGTTCCGATTCATCTCTCCCATGACTTCAAATTTGTATTTCTAACAATCGTTATTAATCGCACGAACCGTCCGAAACACCCTCCAAAATATTACTGGTAATAAAATCCACGCCCCATGCGGCAAGCTCGGCGGCGCGGGCGGGGTCGTCCACCGTCCAGCAGTTCACGAGCAGACCCGCCGCGTGCATGGCGGCGACGCGCTCCTCGGTCAGCGCGGTGTGGACGATGTCGATGTCCATGCGCGCGTCAGCCAGCTTGCGGATCAGCTCGTCCGAGTTGTCCCCCGTGAGGTACTGGCAGGGCTGATCGGGCAGAATTTCGCGCACCCGCACAAGATCCTCGTAGTGGAAGGAAATGAAGATCACGCGGTCAAGATACTCGTACCTGCGGCAAATATCCACGATGGCGGCGGTCTCCTC
>CAJGEA010000215.1 GCA_904502015.1 uncultured Clostridia bacterium
GGTTCTGGACTCCCAAAAACCTTAAAAAACATATATTTCAAAACGCTTTTTTAAATATATTTTTGAAGGTTCTTGAGGGGGTTCGGGGGAACTTCTTGCAAGAAGTTCCCCCGGCGTTCTCCCAGATAAACCCCAATTTACATACGAGCCCCCACCGTGACGGTGGGGGCTCGTTGCTTATTTTCAGCGTTTGGGCACGATCTCCCACCCGCCACCGCTTTTGAAGATGGAATCGGGCGGGACGGTACCGCGCACCGAGGAGAGGGGGTAGACGGTACTGCGCGCGCCGATGACCGCGCCGGGGTTGAGCACGCTGTTGCACCCCACCTCCGCGAAGTCCCCCACCATCGCGCCGCACTTTTTTCGTCCCGTAGCAAGGCGATGCTCACCGCAACGGACGATCACCTCGCTCTTGTCGCTCTTGACGTTGGAGGTAATCGCCCCCGCGCCGAGGTGAGCCCGGTAGCCCAGCACCGAATCGCCAACGTAGTTGTAGTGAGGTACCTGCACACCGTCGAACAGAATGCAGTTCTTCAGCTCGGTGGAGTTGCCCACAACGCATCCGTCCCCCACCAGCACACCGCCGCGGATGAACGCCCCGTGGCGCACCTCGCACCCCTCCCCGATGATGCAGGGCGCACCGATATGGGCAGTAGGAGCCACCGTGGCGGATCTCGCGATCCACACCCCCTCGGCGGGGTGATCGTACAGCGCGGGATTAAGCGTATCCCCGATCGCCGCAATGACGGCGTTGATGTCCCCCAAAATCTCCCACGGGTAGGTAGTCATCTCCAGCCAGCGCCACGCGCGGCTGTGCCCCGCCCCGTACAGCTCGGCGGTGCGCACGGTGGGGGTTGCTTTATCTTGTTGGTTCATGGGCTTACTCCTCCTCTGTCAATCCTTGATTTCTCATAGCTTCCACCACTTCATCCACGCACGCGCGGCAAATTTCCTCGCTCTCGCTCTCCACCATCACCCGCACGACGGGCTCGGTGCCGCTCTTGCGGAGCAGGATGCGCCCCCTGCCCTCCAGCCGTCGGGACACGGCCTCAACCGCCGCACGCACGGCGGGATGGCTGACGGCGGCCTCCTTGTCGGGCACGCGCACGCTGCGGCTGATCTGCGGATACATGGTAACGGGAGCGGTGAGTACTGAGAGGGGCTGCTTGGATTCCACGATCTGCTCCATGAGCATGATGGCGGTCAGAATGCCGTCCCCCGTGGTGGCGTACTTGCGCAGAATGATATGCCCTGACTGCTCACCGCCCAGCGCGTAGCCGTTTTGCGCCATGTTCTCGTACACGAAACGATCCCCCACGGCGGTCTGCTCGTAGCGGATGCCCGCCTCGTCCAGCGCGCGGTAGAGCCCCATATTGGACATGACGGTGGTGACCACGGTATCCCCCGTCAGCGCCCCCTGCCCACGCAGAGCCCGCCCCAGCACGTACAGAATATGGTCTCCGTTGACCTCCTCGCCGCGCTCGTCCACCGCAATACAGCGGTCGGCATCGCCGTCAAAGGCAAAGCCCACGTCCAGCCCTTCGTCCATGACCAGCCGCCGCAGGGCATCGATGTGGGTGGAGCCCACGTCCACGTTGATGTTCACCCCGTTGGGCTCGGCACCGATGACGTAGGTTTTTGCCCCCAGCGCGTCAAACACCGCCTTGGCGATCATCCAGGACGCGCCGTTGGCGCAGTCCAGCCCCACCCGAAAGCCCTTATAGGAATGGGCCGCCAGCGAAATGAGGTAGCCCACGTAGCGGTTTCGCCCCGCGGCGTGATCCACGATGCGCCCCACGGCCTTCCCCGTCGCCAAGGGTAACTCCTCGGAATCCAGCCCCATCGCCGCCGCACCGCCGTCCAGATACGCCTCGATCCGCGCGGTGGTGTCGTCGTCCATCTTCTCGCCGCGGCGGTTGACTAATTTGATACCGTTATCCACGTAGGGGTTGTGGGACGCCGAGATCATCACGCCGCAATCGAAATCCTCCTGCGCCGTGACGAAGGACACGCTGGGCGTGGTGGTGACGTGCAGCATATACGCGTCCGCGCCCGAGGCGGTCAGCCCCGCGGCCAGCGCGTACTCCAGCATATAACTCGATCGGCGGGTGTCCTTGCCCACAGCCACGCGGGCGCGGCGGTGAGGTTCTGACTGCCCCGTGCGCCCTCCCGAATAATACCACCCCAGAAAACGCCCGATGTAAAAGGCGTGCTCGGCGGTCAACGTGACGTTGGCCTCGCCGCGAAACCCGTCTGTTCCGAAATACTTTCCCATCTGCATACTCCTTCCCGCCGCGTTGCGCGGCACCCGCACTCGCGCGGCACTACGGATAGTATATGCAGATCTTCCATCGATCAACCGAAAAGATTCATTCTTACGTCAAATTGGGGTTTATCCAAATTTGAAACACCGATTCAATCGTTACAATCACAATTCCATACACCCATGATACCACCCCTCACCTCGTTTGTCAACGGGCTACCCCTGCTTTCCCTTCTCTTTTGATGAAATGTCACAAAAAATCATGGCTGTTTTTTAAAAATTTGCAAAAGTTTTTTTGAAAAAATTTCAAAAAACCCTTGCAATCCGTGAAAAAATGTGATATGATATACGGGTATATGTGTGAGCCTTGCCACATACCCTCTCAGATGAGGCGAGGTTGGAGCATAAATTATGCTATGAGGAGGAAAAATTCATGCCGAACATTAAGTCTGCTAAGAAGCGCGTGAAGGTAACCGAGACCAAGACCCTTCAGAACAAGATGTTCCGTTCTCAGATGAAGACCGACATCAAGAAGTA
>CAJGEA010000216.1 GCA_904502015.1 uncultured Clostridia bacterium
TTTCTTGCACCTACTGGTGCGCGTCGGGGCGCTCAAGGCCGCCCCCGACACCGCCGGCCAATCTTTGTTAGGTGCAGGGGGCAAAGCCCCCTGCACCCCCTTAGCACCGGGTGAGTACGTAAATTCTAACAGACCGACAAATCCAAATTTGAAAACCACTTTGCCCTCGGGTGAAATGTCAGGCGCGTGCCAACCATCCCCGAGCCAAAGCTGTGCCGCAGGCACAAATCCAAATTTGAAATACTATCGTGGGTTCCACGTTATTTTATGTACGGCGCAATCGCCGCGAAGATGGAAAAGGCCACGTCATAGCGGTAGGCCTCGTTGGCCAGCCGCGCCGCCTCGTCGGGGTTGGAGAGGAAACCGCACTCCACGAGTACGGCGGGGCATTCCAATTTGTCTAGGAGGTAGATGTTGCTCCCCGCCGCCTTGATTTTGCGGTGGTTGTCTGTCTGCCACGAGGCGCACAGCTCTTGCACCGAGCCCGCCACCTCTTGCGAGAGAGGCGAGCCCGCCCCATACCACACCTGAATCCCGTTGTATTGCGGCTGGGGAAAGGCGTTCATGTGGATGCTGACGAACAGGCAATCCTCGGTCTCCTCGGCAATGAGCCGCCGCGCCGCGAGATCGAGTACCTTCTTGCGCCCCTTGAAATCCACCCCGCGGTCATAGAGCAGCTTATCTTCGGTGCGGGTCATCACGGTGGGGATGCCGTTGGCCTCCAGCAGCTCCCGCAGAGCCGTCGCCACCGCGAGATTCGCATCTTTCTCAAAGAGCCCCGCCGCACTCTGCGTCCCTCCGTCCTCGCCGCCGTGCCCCGCGTCAATCACCACCGTGCGTATGGGAACGGTTTGCCCTTCGCTCGGGGGTACACTCTCCCCCTCGGCGGCGGTAGGGGACGTCTGCCCCCGCGGCGTAGCGAAAGCACCGCCGAGCAACCACGCGCATAGGCAGAGCAGGACGGTGAAGAGCAAAAACAGGAGCGGTACGAATAGAAAAGTGGAGCGGCGTGACGGCATGGCGAGTCCCCCTCGAATCACGAATGCTTCATTTTATGCAAATGAGAGAGGGTGTATGCCAACCGTAATGGGTTACGAATCAGCACCGCCTTGGGCGAGGACAAATAATTCGGGGATAGACAGCTCCAACGCCTGCGCGAGGTAGACCAATTCAATATCGGTGATAAACCGCTGTCCCGACTCCATGCGCTGGACAGCGTTTTTGTCCACGTCCAGACCGATGATTTGCAGGCGATCTGCCAACTCGCGCTGGGAAATGCCCATTTCCCGCCGCCGTGCGGCGATCGCGGAGCCGCAAATATTGTTCTTTCCGTCGGATGCTTTGTTGATAAACATGGTATTTTTCCTCACTTTGACATTCAGTGCTTGACATCAAGTTCATTATATGTTATAATGAATCAACGATTGACATTCACGGAATGTCAAAAAGGAGGAAATATACCGGATGACAATTGGGGACGCAACGGGGAAAATTGTTATTGCAGATAAAATAAAACAGTATCGTCGGGAGCACGGACTGACCCAAGGGGAGTTCGGGGCGCTACTGCACGTCTCGGCGCAAGCGGTGTCCAAATGGGAACAGGGAAAAAGCTACCCCGATATTGTGAGCCTGCCCCGTCTTGCCGTTATTCTTTCCTGTTCTGTGAACGATTTTTTTGCATAGCGATGTGCAGGAAAATGAATCTACCAAAAGCAAAAACAGCCCCGAAGGGCTGTTTTTGCTTTTGGTATCATTCCGTTATACTATGGCCTTTTTCTTGCCGTTTTTGTTTTTGGGATACTCACGCAGGCGCGTGATGCAATCCAGGTTGATCACTTCCTGATTTCCGATCTTGTCTTCAAGCAGGATGGCACCCTCGGTGACCTCCTTTACGGTGCCTGTAATCTGGCTGCTGTTGAAGGTGTGGATGATGCATTCCTTGTCTATAAATCTTTTAGCCAGTTCAAACATGGTTTGTTTTTTCTCCGATCTGTGTTGGTGGTTGCGCTTCTGTCTTTGCAAAAGCACATGGATCCGCATGATCTGCTGATGACGCTCGTACAGAATGACCGTGATCATGATCAAAAGCGGCAGCGCGGCGGTTAGTGCGGGGTTCATGCGCTCACCTCACTTTCGATGTGGCGAGGACTTACTTGACCTCAATAATGGACTCGTCCCACATATCGGGTGCCTCGTAGCCCATGAGGTTGACCATGGTAGCGGCTACATTGGACAGACCGAAGGTGCCGTTATCCGCCTTGACGGTGTAGGCATCCTTGGATGCGGTATTGTCGTAAATGATGCAAGGCACGGGATTGAGGGTGTGGCTGGTCTTGGCCTTGTAGGAGCCGTCCTTGCCTGCCTTGGGCATACCCTTCTTGTCGCACTCGTACATCTCGTCGGCGTTGCCGTGGTCGGCGGTGATCAGCGCCACGCCGCCCAGCTTGTCGAGCACGGTCAGAATGCGCGCGAGCTGAAGGTCAAGAGCCTCCATGGAGCAACGGGTTGCGAGCAGAGAGCCGGTGTGACCTACCATGTCGCCGTTGGGGAAGTTGACGCGGTAGTAGGTGTACTCGCCCTTCTCAAGCTCGGCAATGAGGCGGTCGGTGATCTCGGCGCACTTCATCCAAGGGCGCTGCTCGATGGAGGCGCTTGACCTTCAGCTGGCACGCATTCTGCCCGTCATCGATAAGCTGGGCGGCGTGGCGCTCATCACGGCCGACCACGGCAATGCCGACGAGATGTGTGAGGTCGATAAAAA
>CAJGEA010000217.1 GCA_904502015.1 uncultured Clostridia bacterium
CGGAGGGCGAAGCCCGAAGTCGAAGAATCTCTTTCCCCAAGCGTGATCCTTCGACTCCACCGCTTTGCGGTGTCGCTCAGGATGACCCCCTTGGGGAAGGTGTATTCAAACTACAAACTCGCCGCAAAACCCCAATTTGAGGGTAAGAAAAATTCCCAAGGGCTTGACAGATTGGGTTGAATATGCTACCATACAGATATATATCGAAAGGGGTTTGCTCTATGAAATATTCGTTTCTTCGTCGCTGTCTTTCGCTGTTTCTCTGTGCCCTCATGCTGGCGGCCGCTTGCTTCGCCGCCGTTCCCGTATCTGCCGCGGACGTGAACATCCAGAACGGCACGGGAAACCGCGAGCCCCTGCGTGTGGCGACCACCCTCTCCTACCGCGCCAAGGTCAACGGGGCGTTTACGGGATTTGCCTTCTCTATGCCCACCTGGAAGAATGCGAACACCTACGCCACGCTGTATCTCTATAAGTGGCAGGGTAGCTATGACAAGACCGTGGCCGCCGCGCCCGTTGCCTCCAAGACGTTTGACCCCTTGAAGGACGGCCAGTACCATTGGGTGGAGCATGACGCGCAGCCTGCGGGTGAGTACCTGTTCCATGTCGCCGACGTGAGCGCCGACGTGGGCGTGTGGACGAACACCGCGCCTACCGACCCAAAGGGCTTCCTGTATATCGGAGGCACCGAGCAGAGAGGAGAACCCGATCTGAGGATCCGCTTTACAGGCGCGCCCGCCGAGCCCTTTGACACCTGCGCCCCGTCGGTGGCGGCCACCTACCTGACCTACCCCTACACGAATCAGTCGGGCGAGGGTGTGTTCAATATGAACGGTTCCTTCGGTATGCGCCTCAACGTGGCGTCCCCCTTCGTGGGCATGCAGTTCAAAATGGCGACCTACATGTCCACCGACATGGAGATCGATATGTCGGTCTACGCGTGGAAGGGCACCTACGAGGCGACCGTTGCCGAGACACCCGTGGCCACGGGGCGCGTCAACCTGGTGGATAACGCCATGCAGGGCATCCGCTTTGACGAGGTCCCCGCGGGCGACTACCTGTTCCTCGCCGAGAATTTCAACAAGTCCCCCGCCATGTACGTGTATAGCTCGGTCAAGAATTTCAAGGGCAACGTCTACCGCGACGGCTATCCCCTGGAGAAGAACGTGCAGTACCCCGTCATGCAGATCGTGTTCAGCGAAGAAAAGGAGGCGTATTTTATGGATTGTGAAAAGCCCGGGGACGCCGTGACCGGTGATCACGTAGCTCCCCCCGCCTACGTCATTCCCGAGGACAGCCTCATCTATACCCACGAGGTCATGCCCGACACCTGGGTGTTCACCGACGGCCTCGGACGCGTATCCCTGACCAACGCCGAGGTCGGTGACCTCAAGGAGGACAAGACGCTGGCCATGTTCTACTGGACGTGGCACATCGACGGCTTTGCGGGTGAGAAGCCCGCCAATATCCAGGAGCTGTCCGAGAAGTATCCTCACGCCATGCGTGATTGGAACAACACCCTCTGGAAGGAGATAGGGACAAACACCTTCTGGTGGAACAAGTCCATCTACGGCTACTATCGCGGTGACGACGCGTGGGTGCTGCGCCGTCAGGCCGAGCTGCTGACGAGCGCGGGCGTGGACGTCATCTTCACCGACAACACCAATGCCGAGATGACCTGGCGCAACGCCTACACCCCCCTCATGGAGACGTGGACCGCCGCCATGGAGGACGGCCTCAAGACGCCCAAGGTGTCCTTTATGCTCCCCTTCTGGGATCAGCAGTACACCAATACCCAGGTTCAGTCCCTCTATCTGGACGTCTTCCGCTCGGATCGGTATCGCAATCTGTGGTTCTACTGGGACGATAAGCCCATGCTCATGGCCATGAAGAGCGCGTTTTCCTCCACGGCGGCCATCGACAAGGAGATCTCGAATTTCTTTACCTTCCGCGCGGGTCAGCCGAACTACGTGGTGGATCGCACCACCAACGCCCAGTGGGGCTGGCTGTCCATGTACCCTCAGGCGGTGTACTATAAGGACAACGCCGACCGCAAGGCGGGCAACGTCGAGCAGATGACGGTGGGCATCGCCATGAACCACGACTACAAGAAGGGCGGCCTTGCCGCCATGAGCGGCAACAACATCGCGGGCCGCTCGTATACCTCAGACTATCAGAACCGCTACGAGGTCGAGGGCGCCGAGGCCTCTAAATGGGGCTACAACTTCGCTGAGCAGTTTAACTATGCGTTGGAGGTGGATCCGCAGGTCATCTTCGTGACGGGTTGGAACGAGTTTCGTGTGGGCCGCTACGAGACGTGGCCCGAGGGCTCGGCCACCGCGGTGGAAAACGCCTTCCCCGATCAGTACAACGACGAGTTCTCCCGTGATATCGAGCCTACCAAGGGCGCGCTCAAGGATCACTACTACTACCAGCTCGTCAACTTCGTCCGTCAGTTCAAGGGCGCGCGCCCCATCCCCACCCCCTCCGCCCCCAAGACCATCGACATGAGCGCGGGACAGGAGCAGTGGAAGACGGTTGAGCCCTACTACGCCTCCTACATCGGCAACACCGACGACAGAAATGCCGCGGGCTATGGCGATCTGGTCTACACTGAGACCTCGGGACGCAACGACATCATCGGCGCGCAGGTCTCCCGCGATCGGGATTACCTCTACTTCCTCGTGGAGTGTGCCGAGGATATTACGCCCTACACCGATAATCTGTGGATGAACCTCTACATCGACTGCGA
>CAJGEA010000218.1 GCA_904502015.1 uncultured Clostridia bacterium
CCCCCCCCCCCCCCGACAAAAAAACACCACGGGGGGCGGTGTCGGTGGGGGGAACGCCCTCTGACGCGCGGCGAAAGCCGCAAGAAAATTAGCAACAACTAAAAAAGTACGGAACAAAAAAACGCTCAAAACCGTTATGTGGCAAGAAATTTTCTTGCACCTACCGGTGCGCGTCGGGGCGCTCAAGGCCGCCCCCGACACCGCCGGCCGATCTTTGTTAGGTGCAGGGGGCTTCGCCCCCTGCACCCCCTTCGATCCCGTGAGCACACAAATTCAAACAGTTCGATAAATCCAAATTTGAACATTGTCCGACGGTTGCCCTATGATTTTCGGCGGAGATGTTGTTTTTTCTGCCGCGTTGTGTTATAATGAGGTTGACAAAGGCCTCCCCGAGGGAACTTGGGGAGGCGGTCGTGTATAGGGGAGGATGGGTTTTCCATGATGCCCTTATAACAGAAAAACCAACCGATGCTACAATTAAATCACGTTTTCGGAGGTGAGCCTATGCCGGCATTATGTATCAACCCGTGCAGCCAAATAAAAGCGATTTTGGAGGCATCGGACTTTTTACCCCCTCATAATTGGTTGATCTCCTACCTGGAGTGCTATGATACAACGGGGTGGGACGGGAGTGAAAAGTGGGACAGCGAATCACTGATACTGACGGACGAGGAATTGAAACGGGATGTATATCTAAGGGATATGCAGTTTATCTGGGGCGTTTTTTCGGCTATTCCGAAGGAATACGGACGGGAGGATATCGGCTCATATCAATTTCCCGAGCTTGAAAATCCACGCTACATGGCGAATCATATAGTACCGCAGCATCCGCTGGCTTTTTTGGAGATATCTGTTTGGGATGGGTGCTACACGTATATTTGTTCTCACGACGAAGAGCTTTTAAGTCCATTTTACAATTTGCCGTATAAAGTGATAGACGTGGAGGCCGACAATAGAATCATGAATCGGGAGCTGTGCAGAATACAAGATGTTCTTCGCAGTATGACCCCCGATGTATCCGACGTAATTGCGAATGAAATTCAGTGGAAATGTTGGCATTTGTTGTTCCGCAAAAAAAAAGGGCAGGTTAACGATCGGAAATTAGCGTCGAAAATAGAGCATATATACAGGGAAGTTTCCGCCCCGGGATATTGGTTTCGCCATAAATCTACAATTTGGAATCCCTATGATCAAAAATAACCTCCCTGTTCTCTTGACTTTTTTGTTGCGCCATGATATAATACAACCGTACCTGACACAAAGAGGAATCTGACTGAAAGGCACGGTAATCGTCACAAAAACGCGCGCACCGAGAGGTGCGCTGATTGGCTATGCCGTACCCCTCGTCGGGTACGGCATATTTTGTTATTTGGAGGCATGTTTGAAAGATAAATCTTTCAAACGCGTTTTGTGGCTTTCGCCACCGATGCGGTGGCGATTTTGCCTTGCAAAACCAGCCACAACTCCGCATAAAGGAGGTTATGGTTATGGAAACCAGAGTAGCCGTTATGAGCATTATCGTGGAAAACCCCGACACCGTCGAGCAGATCAACGCCGTCCTGCACGAGTACGGCGAGTGGATCATCGGGCGCATGGGCATCCCCTACAAGGCTCGCGGCATCAGCATCATCAGCATCGCGCTGGATGCGCCGCAGGATCGCATCGCCGCCCTCGCGGGGCGGGTGGGCAACCTGTCGGGCGTCAGCGTCAAAACCGCCTATTCGGGCGTGATCTCCCATGAAAACACTTGATCTGCACGCTCTGTGTGACCGCTTGGCGGCCGATCACACCCTGACCGAGACAGAATACGCCGCCCTCATAGACGGGCGCACCCCCAAGCTTGCCGCCCACCTTGCCGAGTTGGCCGTTGCCGCGCGGCAGGCGGTCTACGGCAGAGCGGTGTATATCCGCGGACTCATTGAAATATCCAACTACTGCAAAAACGATTGCCTTTACTGCGGCATCCGCCGAAGCAACCGCGCCTGTTCCCGCTACCGTCTGACCGCCGATGACATCCTCGCCGCCTGCGACGAGGGATACGCGCTGGGCTTTCGCACCTTCGTCTGGCAGGGCGGGGAAGATACGCATTTTACGGACGAGATGCTCTGCGACATGATCCGCACCGTCAAGGCGCGGCACCCCGATTGTGCGGTCACGCTGTCCCTCGGGGAGCGCTCCCGAGAGAGCTATCGGCTGTTGCGTGAGGCGGGTGCTGACCGCTACCTGCTCCGCCACGAAACAGCCACGCAGGGGCATTATGAGGCGCTCCATCCTGCCTCCCTCTCCTTTGAGAACCGCATGCGTTGCCTGCATGATCTGAAGGAGCTGGGCTATCAAGTGGGCTGTGGATTTATGGTGGGCTCACCCTACCAGACCACCGCCGATCTGGCACGTGATCTCAAATTTGTGGAGGCATTTGCTCCCTCCATGTGCGGCATCGGCCCGTTCATTCCCCACAAGGACACTCCGTTCGCCGCTCACCCCGCAGGCTCGGTGGCGCTGACCTGCTATCTGCTCTCCATCCTTCGGCTCATCCACCCGCATCTCCTGCTCCCCGCGACCACCGCGCTGGGTACGCTCCACCCCGAGGGCCGTGAGATGGGCATTCTCGCGGGCGCGAACGTGGTTATGCCCAACCTCTCCCCCCCGTCCGTGCGCAAGAAATATATGCTCTACGACAACAAGGTGTCGGACGG
>CAJGEA010000219.1 GCA_904502015.1 uncultured Clostridia bacterium
ACACCCGAGAAGACGTCCCACTCGCCGTCAACGATCATCTTGCGGACGGCGTCGATGGCAGCCTGGGTGTTGGGGGCGCAGTTGGCGCTCAGGGGAGATACGTCAACGAAGCCCTCCTTCAGACCGCCGTAGTAAGCGGCAGTACCCATCTGGGTGACGAACTTGTCGGCGGTTCCGCAGTCCATAGCGGCCTGCATAGCGGTCTTGTAGTACACGTCCCAGTTCCAGATAGCAGCGGTCAGGTGAGCCTGGGGAGCGTCGGGAGTCATGTCGGAGTTGTAGCCGCAGCCGAAGACGTTGTGGTTCTGAGCGGCGATCTGAGGCTGAGCGGAGTCGCAGTGCTGGGAGATGATGCCACAGCCGAAGGAGGTGATGAGCTCGTTTGCAAAAGCGGACTCGTTGACCTCGTCAGCCCATGCGCCCAGGGTCTTGACGTAGACGGTGGCGTTGGGGTTGACGGCCTGAACGCCCAGAGCGAAGCCGTTGATACCCGAAGCGGTCTCGGCGTACTCGGTGCCGTAAGCGGCAACGTAGCCGACCTTATTATTGCCGGTCTCAAGGCTCTTCAGACCTGCGGCGATGCCGGCAAGGTAACGAGCCTGGTAAGCGCGGCCGAAGTAGTTGTTGAAGTTGGTCTCGTTGGACTTGTAGCCGGTTGCGTGGGAGAAGATGACGTCGGGATACTCTGCGGCAGCCTCCTCAAGAGCATCGATATAACCGAAGGAGATACCGAAGATGATGTCAACACCCTTACCAACCAGGGTGTCAACGGCGGACAGAACCTGCTCCTTATCCTCGGGAACCTCGTCCACGATGAAGAGCTGAGTCTCGGTGTTGAGGCCGAGAGCCTTCATAGCGGTGGTGATACCGTTGTGGTGTGCGTAGGTGTAGCCGGCGGTGTCGTTCTTGCTGTTAATGTAGATCGCACCGACCTTGAGGTCTGCAGTGGTGGTTGCCGAGGTGTCGTCACCTGCGGACGTGTCGGCGGGGGTGTTGCCGGACGTGCAAGCAGCAAGGCTGAGAACCATCAGTACTGCCAGCAGCAAAGCAAAAAGCTTTTTCATGGTAGGTCTTCCTCCAAAAATATTTTTTCTATGGGCAAGCGTGCCCATGGATAATCTTATTTTACAACTAAATGCCGAAAAATGCAAGAGTTTTTTTGAATTTATCCGATATTTGTCGCATTTTCCATAAGTTGCGCGCAGAGAGGGGAGCGTGCATGGATATTGTACCGAAAAAAAGAGAGATATTTGCGGTTTTTGTTGCAAATTCACTCTTGACAAAACGGCGGGAATGTGGGATAATAAAGGTGGCGGGGCGATCCGCCGTACATAACGGCTGCACGACTGACGGATAGCGCGGAGTACCGCGGGGGAGTGACTGCCGAGATCCATTCGGATCAATTTATGCCGACCGTCTGGGCAAGCCGTGTTTATAAACACGCTTGCCCTTTTTGATACCCAAAATGTATAAACAAATAATTATAACCTAACAGGAGGCGCTATGAAACACGCAAATTGGAACGGCTTTACCGCCGGCGTATGGCAGGACGAGATCAACGTTCGCAACTTTATTCAAACCAATTACAAGGCGTACGCGGGGGATGACTCCTTCCTCGCCGGTGCCACTCCCCGCACCGAGGCGCTGATGAAGAAGCTGAACGGCCTCTTCGCGCTGGAGCGCCAGTTCGGCGGCGTGCTGGACATCGACACCGCCACCGTGTCCTCCCTGACCAGCTTTTCCCCCGGATACATCGATAAGGAAAACGAGCTCATCGTGGGCATGCAGACCAACCGCCCCCTCAAGCGCAGCGTCAACCCCTTTGGCGGTATGCGCATGGTGCGTCAGGCGTGCGAGGCCTACGGCTACAAGCTCAGCCCCAAGGTGGAGGAGGAGTTCCGCTTCCGTACCACCCATAACGACGGCGTGTTCCGCGCCTATACCGACGAGATGCGCGCCGCACGTAAGTGCCACATCATCACGGGTCTGCCCGATGCCTACGGCCGAGGCCGCATCATTGGTGACTACCGCCGCGTGGCGCTCTACGGCATCGATCGCCTCATCGAGGAAAAGAAAAAGGATAAGAGCAAGCTCGCCGAGCAGGCGTTCAACACCGACGAGATCCGTCTGGACGAGGAGCTGTACCAGCAGATCGCCTTCCTCGGCTACATGAAGGACATGGCGCAGATGTACGGCTTTGACATCAGCCAGCCCGCAAAGAATGCCCGCGAGGCCATCCAGTGGACGTATTTCGGCTACCTCGCCGCCATTAAGGAGCAGAACGGCGCCGCCATGTCGCTGGGCCGCGTCAGCACCTTCTTTGACATTTACATGGAGAGAGATCTCCGGAACGGTACCCTCACCGAGGAGGGTGCTCAGGAGCTGATGGATGATTTCGTCATGAAGCTCCGCCTGGCACGCCACCTCCGCACCCCCGAGTACAACGAGCTCTTTGGCGGCGATCCCATGTGGATCACCGAGGCCGTGGGCGGTGTAGGGGAGGACGGGCGTCCCTTGGTTACCAAGAGCAGCTTCCGTATCCTCAACACCCTCTACACCCTGGGCTCCTCTCCCGAGCCCAACCTGACGGTTCTGTGGTCCACCCAGCTGCCCGAGAATTTCAAGCGCTTCTGCGCCAAGGTTTCCGCCGATACCGACTCCATCCAGTACGAGAGTGACGACGTCAT
>CAJGEA010000220.1 GCA_904502015.1 uncultured Clostridia bacterium
GCTCTATCCTCTCTCCTACGTTGACGGCTCGGTCAGCTACTACGTCAACGGCATTCTGCAGCCCACGCCCGCCGTCACAGATGCACAGCCCTTGACCGTAACGGGCATATCCGTCCCCGCAGGCGGCAACGCCCTCATCGTCTACGCGGCAACGGTCAATGAGTTTGCTCCCTTGGCGGTCGGCTCTACGGTGATCAATACCGCAAGCATCACCGGCGGCGGTCTGCCCCAGCCCGTCACGGCGACCGAAACCATCACCGCCGCAGAAGGGGCACAGCTGTCCATTACCAAGTCCCTCAGCCCTGAGGTGGTCGAGGAGGACGGTCAGCTCACCTACACCTTCGTCATCCGCAATTTCGGCAATGCCCCCATCGTCGCCACCGACAACGCGGTGGTGAGTGACCTGTTCAACCCCATCCTTGACCCCATCACCGTCACCTTCAACGGAGCGGTATGGACCGAGGGCACCAACTACACCTACGACACGGCGACCGGTCTGTTTGTGACCGTTCCCGGCCCGATCACGGTGCCTGCGGCAACCTTCGCGCAGGATCCCGTAACGGGTGTCTGGACTGTCACCCCCGGTGTCAGCACTCTGATCGTAACGGGTACCGTCTAACCCCCTTCCCCCTAAAAAACTTCGGCGCACCTGCCTTAGGGCAGGTGCGCCGATTGATCTATATGAGTTTTTGCCGTTGATCAAACGGTATGCACGCCGTCGGATGCGTTGGCATCCACGCCGTACTTCTGGGTCTTGCGATGCTCGAAGAACTTGAGCGCAACCTTGTCAAACAGCGCGTAGGACAAGACGTCCTCGTCCTGCTCAAGATACCCTGCGGGGATCTCGGCACGAAGTTTCTCCAGCTCGGGTGCGAGGTCATCGGCGGGACGGTAAGAAATGCGCTTGGCATCGCCCACAATCTTCTTGGCAAAGGCGGGGGCGATCTCCACGGCGGTTTTACCGTACTTGCCCAGCACGATGTCCTTGAACTCCTTGGTGCAGGTCTTGTATCGCTCGCCCATCAGGACGTTGAACACCGCCTGCGTACCAACGATCTGGGACGAGGGGGTAACGAGGGGAGGATAGCCAACGTCAGCACGAACGCGCGGCACTTCCTCCAGCACCTCGGTCAGCTTCTCCTCCTTGCCCGCCTGCTTGAGCTGGGACATGAGGTTAGAGAGCATACCGCCGGGAACCTGATACAGGAGGGCATTGACGTCCACCTTCAGCACCTTGGGATCCATGAGTCCGCTCTTCAGATACTTCTCGCGCAGGGGGGTGAAGTACTTGGTGAGCTTATCCAGCTTGGCGAGATCCAGGCCCGTGTCGTAGGGCGTACCCGCGAGGGCGGCAACGATGGGCTCGGTGGGAGGCTGGGAGGTACCCAGCGCGAGAGGCGAGATGGCGGTGTCGATGACGTCCACGCCTGCCTCGACCGCCTTCATGACCGTCATAGAAGCCAGACCTGCGGTGTAGTGGGTGTGGAGCTGGATCGGGATGGAGACGCTGGACTTGAGGGTTTTGACCAGCT
This sequence comes from uncultured Clostridia bacterium, assembly GCA_904502015.1. Lineage (GTDB taxonomy): Bacteria > Bacillota > Clostridia > Oscillospirales > CAG-272 > CAMEON01. The sequence continues at coordinate 1,533 of CAJGEA010000220.1, forward strand.
CGTAGGCATCGTAGGGCTTGAGCAGACCTGCCATGTCCTTGATGCAGATGGAGTGTGCGCCCATTTCCTCAAGCTGCTTGGCGTAGCTCGCATAGTACTCCATGGTGTAAATGGGGCCCGTCGTATAACTGAACGCCGCCTGCACGTGACCGCCCTCGCGGATGGTGGCGTCAATGGCGGTCTTGAGGTTACGGGGATCGTTGAGCGCGTCGAAAATACGCAGAATGTCGATGCCGTTGGCAATGGACTTCTGTACGAAGTACGCCACGACGTCGTCGGCGTAGTGACGGTAGCCGAGGATGTTCTGGCCACGGAACAGCATTTGCAGCTTGGTGTTCTTCACCGCGCCGCGGATCTTGCGGAGTCTTTCCCACGGATCCTCATTGAGGAAGCGCATGCAGGAGTCAAACGTAGCGCCGCCCCACGCCTCGAGGGAGTGGTAGCCGACCTCGTCCATCGCCGAGAGGATGGGAAGCATCTCCTCGGTGGTCATGCGCGTGGCAATGAGGGACTGGTGGGAGTCACGCAGTACGGTTTCGGTAATCTTTACCTTACTCATATCTATTTCCCTTTCAGTAAATCTTTTCAAAGTTTTTGGGAAGTCACGAAACCCTTTTGGCAAAAGGGGTTCGTGCGGGGTTTGGGGCAGAGCCCCAAAAGACGTTCCTTACGCGAACCAGGAGAGGAACACGCCGGCGGCCACGGCCGAGCCGATAACGCCTGCGACGTTCGGGCCCATGGCGTGCATGAGCAGGAAGTTGGTCGGATTGGCTTTCTGTCCTTCTGCCTGGGAGACACGGGCTGCCATCGGGACCGCAGATACGCCTGCGGAGCCGATAAGCGGATTGATCTTGCCGCCGGTCGCCTTGCACATGATCTTACCAAGAAGCAGACCGCCTGCGGTTGAAAGGGAGAAAGCAAGCAGGCCAAGGAGGATGATCTTGATCGTCTCAAGTGTCAGGAAGGTTTCTGCCGCAGCTTTGCAGCCGGATATGGGCCTGGCTGTAACATTGGCGAAGGGTCTGCAGATTTTCATACACAGGCCGGGCATTTTCCAGCCGCAGCAGCAATCCCTTCTTCTCTTCCATTGCCGGCACAAAGGTCTGATGGCCTTCCAGCCGGGCATCCGCCTCCGCCA
>CAJGEA010000221.1 GCA_904502015.1 uncultured Clostridia bacterium
AAAACATATATTTCAAAACGCTCTTTTAAATATATTTTTTGAAGGTTCTTGAGGGGGTTCGGGGGAACTTCTTGCAAGAAGTTCCCCCGGCGTTCTCCCAGATAAACCCCAATTTGACAACCGCCCGCAGGGAATCCCATCGGGTGAAATAGTGGGGCGAATGCTAACCTACCCCGATTTAGAGCCGTGCCGCAGGCACCCAATTTGAACTTGCTTTTGGTCGCAAAAAGGGGGCTGTCCGAGGACAGCCCCCTTGGGGGATCGAATCAATTACAGACCACGCTTGATATAGGTGGTGTGCAGGATGTGGTGAGCCTTCTCGCTGTTGGGCGTACCGAAGAACTCATCGTACAGAACCTTAACGGCCGAGTTATCCTGCGACTTGCGGAGGTCGCAAGCGGCGTCGTCCTGATACAGAACGGCGGCACGGACGGCGCGCAGGTCGGTGGTTGCACGAACCGATGCGGGCTGGATGGGCTGACCGCCACCGTTGACACAGCCGCCGGGGCAAGCCATGATCTCGATGAACTGAACGTCAAGCTCGCCTGCCTGAACCTTCTTCAGCAGCTCCTTCGCATTGGCAGTACCCGAAGCAACGGCTACGTTGATGGTCAGGTCGCCCAGCTTGTAGGAAGCAGTCTTGATACCCTCAACACCGCGGACCTCAGCGAAGTCAACCTTCTCGAGCTTGGTGTCGAGGATGAGCTCTGCCGCATAGCGGAGAGCGGCCTCCATAACGCCACCGGTAGCGCCGAAGATAGCGCCTGCGCTGGAGCCGATGGCGAAGGGCTCGTCGAACTTCTCGTCGTCGAGTGCCTTGAAGTTGATGCCTGCCTTCTCAATCATGCGGCCCAGCTCGCGAGTGGTGATAGCCACGTCAACGTCGGGAACGCCTGCGGCGGACTGGTCGGGACGGCCGACCTCAAACTTCTTAGCGGTACAAGGAATGACGGATACGAAGAAGATGTCCTTGGGATCCCAACCCATCTTCTCGGCGTAGTAGGTCTTGACCAGTGCGCCGAACATCTGCTGGGGAGACTTGCAGGAGGACAGGTTCTCGGTCATCTCGGGGAAATAGTGCTCGCAGTACTTGATCCATCCGGGCGAGCAGGAGGTGATCATGGGCAGCTTACCGCCGTTCTGAACACGGCCGATCAGCTCGTGAGCCTCCTCGATGATGGTCAGGTCAGCGGTGAGGTTCATGTCGTACACGCCGTCAAAGCCAAGAGCCTTCATAGCGGCGACCATCTTGCCCTCGCAGTCGGTACCGGGCTCGTAGCCGAAGCATTCGCCGATCTGTGCGCGCACAGAGGGAGCGGCGCAGACGAGAACGTGCTTTGCGGGATCTGCAATCGCCTCAAACACCTTATCGGTATCGTCACGCTCGTACAGAGCACCTACGGGACAGTTAACGATACACTGACCGCAGTTGATGCAGGAGGTGGACGCCAGGGCGGTCTCGAATGCGGATGCAATGTGAGTATCAAAGCCACGGTCGTTGGCACCGATGACGCCAATGCCCTGCACGTTCTTACAAACGGCTACGCACCGGCGGCAGAGGATGCACTTATCGTTGTCGCGGATGATGGCGACGGAGGAATCATCAATGGGGTGATGGGTCTTGGTGCCCTCAAAGCGGCTACCATTAACGCCGTACTGGCGGCAGAGAGTCTGCAGCTCACAGTTGGTGCTGCGGACGCACTCCAGACACTGCTGGTTGTGGTTGGACAGCAGCAGCTCCAGGTTCATCTTACGGGAAGCGGTGATCTTGGGGGTATTGGTCAGCACCTCCATACCCTCGGAAACGGGGTACACGCAGGCGGTAACCATACGGTAGGGACGTCCGCCCTCGGATACTTCAACAAGGCAGAGACGGCAAGCGCCGATCTCATTGATATCCTTGAGGTAGCAGAGAGTGGGGATGTCGATCTTGGCAGCTCTGGCTGCTTCGAGAACGGTAGAGCCCTTGGCAACCTCGTATGCTCGACCGTTGATCTTAATATTTACGGTTTCCATTATGCTACAATTCTCCTTCCTCAAGACTTGGAAATGGCATCGAACTTACAGCCGGATACGCAAGCGCCGCACTTCACGCACTTCTTGGTGTCGATGGTGAAGGAAGCGAGCTTATGACCGGGAGCGACGTAGTCGGTGCGGACGATCGCGTCTGCGGGGCAGTTCTTGGCACACTTGCCGCACCCGATGCACTTATCCTGATCGATCTTGAACTGGAGCAGCTTCTTACATACACCTGCGGGGCACTTCTTGTCCACGATGTGAGCGATGTACTCGTCGCGGAAGAAGCGCAGGGTGGCGATAACGGGGTTAGGAGCCGTCTGGCCCAGACCGCACAGAGATGCAGACTTGATGTACTGGCAGAGCTCTTCCATACGGTCGAGGTCTTCCATCTCACCGTTACCCGAGATGATCTTCTCCAGCAGCTCGAGCAGACGGCGGGTACCTACGCGGCAGGGGGTACACTTACCGCAGGACTCGTCAACCGTGAACTCCAGGAAGAAGTGGGCGATGTCAACCATGCAGTTGTCCTCGTCCATAACGATCATACCGCCCGAGCCCATCATGCAGCCGAAGGCGGTGAGGTTATCGTAATCAATGGGGGTGTCGATGAGGGATGCGGGGATGCAACCGCCGGACGGGCCACCCGTCTG
>CAJGEA010000222.1 GCA_904502015.1 uncultured Clostridia bacterium
CCTGAATGTCGGCGAGCCCACGATGGACGCAGAATTTGCGCTGTCCGAGATGTACCACGTCACGCCCACCGAAAAGAACGGCGCGAAGGATGTCAGCACCGGCGGCGTGAGCCTGACCATCAATTATAACAGTACCTTCTACGGCTCCGAAAGTGTCATCAACCGTGATACATACCATCACGGACACTTGTTTTTCATTGATCTCTTGTCCGCCTCCACGAAGAAGCTCAAGAACAGTGACGGCGATTACAGCAAGTTCGTCATGGGCGATTTTGTGGGCGACCGCAAGGATGAGTTCGTTATGTATGATGACGGTACTCTGACCATCGCCGCTATGAATAAGAACAGGGACGTGAAGTACATCGTGTTCACTCAATCCCTGGGTGTTGACGCTACCGCTGTGGGTACGGGCAGGCTCAACGGTGACCTGTATACCGATGTTGTCCTCTATACCGCGGGCGGTCAGGTTGTGGTGGGCTATGGCTCCAACGCGGGATTTGAGTGGAAGATCATCGGCCGCCTGCCCGATCGCGCGAATCTGACCGAGAGCCAAAAGCTCTTTACCGGTGACGTCAACGGCGACGGTATGGACGATCTTGTGCTGATCGAGGATCTCACGGTGACCACCTATCTTGTCACCGACGGCACGATTACTCACTTTGCTACTTCGACGCTGCCCTTTGCCGAGGCAGGCCAGTTCCTGCTGTACGCCGTGGGTGATATCAACAGCGACAACGTGGATGACATTCTTTGCATCATGGCTGACGGTACGACCGAGAACGGCAAGGAGTACCACGCCGTTCGCACCTACTTCGGCCGCCGTGACGGTCACTTCGGCCCCTACGAGTCCGAAGGGAACAACAAGAATCTGTATGCAACCTACAAGAACAACCCTGCAACCGAGGAGGTCTACCAGTACGAGTACCTGACCATCGGCGATGCTGACGGTGACGGAGTGGATGATTTCGTCGGCGCGGCGCTCATGCATACCGGAAAGAGTTCCCGCCGTAATATCTATATGGGCTATCACATCGGCTCTATGTCCGCCGCCTACGACTATTCCACCCACATCATCAAGACCGATGAGGGTTACATCCTCTATAACGGCGGTACGTGGCAGACCTACGATACCGAGAACTACAAGGTGGGCGAGGGTGACCACATCCTGGCCTACACCTCGGAGGACGGTATGATCTGGTATCGGAATTTGGACAGCGCCTGCATTTACAGTGCCTTCGAGCTGGGCATAACAGGGGATTACTCCTGGGGCGATATTGATCCCGAAACCGGTCTGCGTATCCCCGGTACGGGCGACAGCTTCACCGAGAAATGGTGGTACCTCAACACCATCGAGCCTGAGGTTGTCCGCGATCCCAAGACGGGCATTTACTACATGTATACCCAGACTGAGAACTACTGCTTCATGGAGGACGGCGTGACCGCCTCGGGTGCCGACCGCATCGGTGTCTCTACCTCTACCGACGGCATCCACTTTGAGCGTAAGATCGACAGCCCCGTCATTATCACCGACGATATTTACAGCTCCTTCGATCACCAGGAGGTGATCTACGTTCCCGATGATCCCGAGGGCAAGTGCTGGTGGATGTATGTGAATTACGCACGTAAGCACAACGAACCGGATAAATTTGAGGGCGCTTTTTGGAAGCCTGTCTTGATCCGTTCGGACGATCCCACCCGTTTTGTGTTGGATGAGTATCAGGATGTAGAAAACTTCGGCGGCCTGGGCTGCCAGGTGGGCTATATTTCGAATTATGACGGAAAGGGCAATCGCCTTTTCCTCCACACGGTTGTCAAGCCTGTTGATGCCACTGACTACAACGGCAACACGGTAGGGCAGAACGTCCCCATCATCATGGTATCCACCGATGGTGTTCACTGGGTGGATTCGGGCATTGTCATGGCAGGTGTGGATCTGACCAATCCTGATGAGGCCGGAAGAGCCCACATGTGCTTTATGGGTATGTCCACCCTGTACGGCACGGGCGAGATCTACAAGAACGAAAACGGCGAGTATGAGTTCATTTATGCCGGCTGTGCTACCCCTTCGTTCCTCGTTCCCGATATCTTTGCATCCGAGGTCGGTATGGGTATTGTGACCTTTACTCTGGACAATATCGTATCGTAATCTTTTCTTGCGTTGTCCCCCGTCGCCGATCGGCGACGGGGGATTGAATTTGCCCTTCCGATTGCGACGAAAGCTCCTTGTTTTTTTCTCGGTTGTTCATATTCACGACATAATTGTGCTGTATAATTAATCGTATATCTTCAGATATACAATATGCGCAAAGGAGTTCCTCTTATGAGAAAATTCAAGCATCTTCCCCTCGCGTTGCTGAGTGCATTGCTGCTCTCTGCCGCTCTGCTGGCGACCGGCTGCGACGGGGATTCCAAAACCAATGAAACCGAGGCACCGACGGCATCCGAAACCGAGGCTGTGACCACGGTGGCTGAGGAATCCGAATCCGAGACCGCGTCAGAGACCGAGACCGAAACCGAAACCGAGACCGAGACCGAATCGGCCACCGAGCCCCTCCCCGAGGAGAGCCTGAATGTCGGCGAGCCCACGATGGACGCAGAATTTGCGCTGTCCGAGATGTACCACGTCACGCCCACCGAAAAGAACGGC
>CAJGEA010000223.1 GCA_904502015.1 uncultured Clostridia bacterium
CGCGACCACCGCGCTGGGTACGCTCCACCCCGAGGGCCGTGAGATGGGCATTCTCGCGGGCGCGAACGTGGTTATGCCCAACCTCTCCCCCCCGTCCGTGCGCAAGAAATATATGCTCTACGACAACAAGGTGTCGGACGGTGCGGAATCCGCCGCCTGCCGCGCCGAGCTGGAGGAGCGCATGGCGCGCATCGGCTACGAGGTCGTCACAGCACGAGGGGACGCAAGGCCAGGGGCGCCGGCATATCAAGGGGCGCTGCCCCTTGACCCCGCCAAAGAACCTTTTTGAAAAAAGGTTCTTTGGAATCTCCCAAAACTTTTAATAATATTATATATATTCAAGGCGGAAAGAGCATTCTGACCGTAAGAAAGGAAATCATCATGGCTATCTACAATCCCAAATCTCTCAAAGCCGAGGAATTCATCCATGACGGCGAGATCCGCGAGACCCTCGCCTACGCCGAGGCCAACAAGAACAATATCGCACTGATCGACGAGATCCTTGACAAGGCACGCCCTAAGAAGACCGACACGGGCTACGTCTGCGCGGGTCTTTCCCATCGCGAGGCGTCGGTTCTGCTCGCCTGCGATATCCCCGAGAAGATCGAGGAGATCTACAAGATCGCCGAGGAGATCAAGCTGGCCTTTTACGGCAACCGTATCGTCATCTTCGCCCCTCTCTACCTCTCCAACTACTGTGTCAACGGGTGCGTGTACTGCCCCTACCACCTCAAGAACAAGACCATCCCACGCAAAAAGCTCACCCAGGAGGAGGTGCGTGCCGAGGTCATCGCCCTGCAGGATATGGGACATAAGCGCCTGGCCATCGAGGCGGGCGAGGACCCCAAGAACAACCCCATCGAGTACATTCTGGATTGCATCAAGACCATCTACAGCGTGCATCACAAGAACGGCGACATCCGCCGCGTGAACGTCAACATCGCCGCCACCACGGTGGAGAATTACCGCAAGCTCAAGGAGGCGGGCATCGGTACGTATATCCTGTTCCAGGAGACCTACCACAAGGAAAGCTACCTTGCCCTGCACCCCACGGGACCCAAGCACGACTACGCCTACCACACCGAGGCGATGGACCGCGCTATGGAGGGCGGCATCGACGACGTGGGTCTCGGCGTTCTGTTCGGGCTGGAGCTGTATAAGTACGAGTTCGCGGGACTGCTCATGCACGCTGAGCATCTGGAGGCGGTGCACGGCGTTGGGCCGCACACCATCAGCGTCCCCCGTCTGAAGCGCGCCAGCGACATCGATCCCGACCAGTTCGATAACGGCATCGATGACGATACCTTTGCCAAGATCACGGCGTGCATCCGCCTCGCCGTTCCTTATACGGGTATGATCATTTCCACCCGCGAGACCGAGGCCGTGCGCTCCCGCCTGCTCCACCTCGGCATCTCGCAGGTCAGCGGCGGCTCGCGCACCTCGGTGGGCGGCTACGCAGGCTACTCGGCGGACGAGCGCCCCCATGACACCGAGCAGTTTGACGTGTCCGACCAGCGCTCGCTGGACGAGGTGGTGCGCTGGCTGATGGAGAACGGGCACATCCCCTCCTTCTGCACCGCGTGCTACCGCGAGGGGCGCACGGGCGACCGCTTCATGAGTCTGTGCAAGAGCGGTCAGATCCTCAACTGCTGTCACCCCAACGCCCTCATGACCCTCTCGGAGTATCTCGAGGACTACGCCTCGGAGGAAACCAAGCGGGTGGGCTACGAGATGGTGGCGCGGGAGCTGGAGCGTGTTCCTCACGAGAAGGTCAAGGCGATCGCCAAGCAGAACATCGAGGACATCAAGAACTCCAACCGCCGCGATTTCCGCTTCTGATAGGGAAGGAGAGAGCCATGAGCCTGAACCAAACCCCATCTGCCGAGCGCATCCACATCGGATTTTTCGGCCTGCGTAACGCGGGCAAATCCAGCCTGGTCAACGCCGTGACGGGGCAGGAGATCTCGGTGGTGTCCGATGTCAAGGGAACCACTACCGACCCCGTCCGCAAGTCCATGGAGCTGTTGCCCCTGGGTCCCGTCACCATTATCGACACTCCCGGCCTGGACGACGAGGGAGAGCTGGGCGAGCTGCGTGTGCAAAAGGCGCGGCAGGTGCTTGCCACCGTTCACGTGGCGGTGCTGGTGGTGGATGCCGCCCGCGGGTTAGGCGACCTTGACCGCGCGCTGATCGCCCTCTTTGATGTGCGCAAGATCCCCTATATCATCGCCTACAATAAAGCAGATCTCGCCGCCGCACCCGCCGTGAATGATCCTCATGTCCACGCGGTCAGTGCCCGCACGGGTGAGGGCGTGCACGAGCTCAAGGAAAAACTTGCCGCGCTGGCTGTGAACACGGGGGAGGTGCGCCGCCTCGTCAGCGATCTTCTGTCCCCCGATGACGTGGTGGTGCTGGTCATCCCCATTGACGAATCCGCCCCCAAGGGGCGGCTGATCCTGCCCCAGCAGAACACGATCCGCGACATACTGGACAGCCACGGCACCGTGGTGGTCTGCCAGGACACCGAGCTCCAAAAGACACTGGCCATGCTGGCCACGCCCCCCTGCCTCATCGTCACCGACTCCCAGGCCTTCGGGCGGGTGGCGAGGCTCGTCCCCGCAGGCGTGCCG
>CAJGEA010000224.1 GCA_904502015.1 uncultured Clostridia bacterium
AAATACCGAAATTACCGGCTCGCCCTTGACTTGCGGTGTGTGAGCTCCCGCGCGATCAAGATAACAAACATAACCCAAGATAACAAACATAACCAGTCGTAGTAACAGTATAGGCCGTGGAAAATGTGGAAAACGGGATAAACTTTTTCTGACAGTGATTTTTGAATCTCGGCAGATAAAAAATACTGTTGGAAACCATCGGAAATTCGGTGGGAAAATGTTGGAAAAACGACCGGTGTTGGCATTTTCCCCGATGAAACAGAGGATAAGGGACGACAAAAAGGCAAAATTCTGTCGCTGTGGATTTTCCTCGTGTGGAAAAGGCGGGTGGATCGGTATGGAAACAGACGTGCCGAAATGTGGAGTATTATGTGGAAAATTCTGAAAAGGGGAGCAGAATCCACACGAGCCGCCAATTTTATGCACACCCAAAAAATCAGGATGAGCAAAGGGGAGATCGTGTGCTGAATCGGTTTTCCACACGGTTATCCACAAGATGTGGAAAAGTGGATAGGCAATCCACAGGGGTGTGGAGAACGATGCTTTGGGCTGTGCAAAAAAGGTGGAAAACGTCTTTGAAAATAAATTTTTTAAAGTTTTGGGGATTCTTAAGGGACCGAGCGCCGCTGCAAGCAGCGCGAGGAGGGTTTCAAAAGTTCCTTACGTGGGGCGCAGGGGTGAAACCCCTGCATAACCGTCAGTTCCCCTTGATCTCCTTGATCAGCTCCTCCACCTCGGCGCGGAACACGGGCGATTGAGCCATGCGCTTCTCCACGTTCTCCACCGAGGAAAGGACGGTGGTGTGATCGCGGTTGAAGATCTTGCCAATGTTGGGTAGGGACATATCCGTCACGGTGCGGAGGATGTAGACCGCCACGTGGCGCGCTTGTGCGATCTCCTTATTGCGCTTGGTGCCCTTGATGTCCTCCTGCTTGATGCTGTATTTTTTGAATATGGCGGCAAACACCTTGTCCACCGTGACCCCAATGGGCTCTACGTCGTCCAGCAGCTCGGAGATGCAGGTTCGTGCGAGGTTCATGGTGATGGGGTCGCCCGAGACGAAGCTCATAGCCCCCAGCTTCTTGATCGCGCCCTCGATCTGGCGGATGTTGGAGCGCAGATTTTCGGCAAGGAAGGCCAGCACGTCGTCGGAGATTGCCACGTTGACCTGATCCGCCTTTTTCTTGATGATGGCGGTGCGGAGCTCGAGATCCGGCGGCTGAATGTCGGCGATCAGACCCCACTCAAAGCGGGTCTTCAGGCGATCCTCCAGCGTCTTGATCTCGCGGGGGGGACAGTCGGATGTCAGAATGATCTGCTTGCCTGCCTCGTGCAGGGCGTTGAAGGTGTGGAAAAACTCCTCCTGCGTGGAGTTCTTGCCCGCGATGAATTGAATATCGTCGATCAGCAGTACGTCGCAGGAGCGGTACTTGTCGCGGAACTCGTTCATAGCTTGGCGTGAGAGGGAGTCGATCATCTGGTTGGTGAAGTCCTCGCCCTTGATGTAGATGACCCGCACGTCCTGCATCTTCTTTTTGAGCTCGTTGGTGATGGCGTAGAGCAGGTGGGTTTTGCCCAGACCCGAGGGGCCGTAGATGAACAGGGGGTTCCAGGTCTTGGCGGGATTCTCGGCGACCGCGAGGCACGCGGCGTGGGCGAACTTATTGGTAGATCCTACGATGAAATTATCGAAGGTGTATTCAAAATTGAAGGGGGGGAGGGTCGAGCCGATGGGAGAGGTGGTGTCGGTTACCTCCCAAGCGGCGGCGGCAGGCGAGGGCTCCTTGGCACGGGAGCGGGCAAAGCGCTCGGCGACCGTGGGCTCGGGCTCCTCGGCCGAGACGAAGGAAATGGTAACGTCAAAGCCCAGCATTTGGGACATACGGCTCTCGAGAGTCTCCTTGTATTTGCTCGTAAGGACGCGGATCTTGAACTGGGATTCGGCTTGCAGTGTCAGGGCGGATCCCGAAAAATCCACTACCTGCAGACCGCCGAACCACAAATCGGATACGGTCATGCCGTATTCCTCGCGGAGGTCGGCACGGACCATTTCCCAGACCTGATTCATATCGTCAAGGTATGCCATGTAAAATTCCTTTCTCTTAAATTTGGGCGTATATCGGGGGAAAAGTGCAAAAAAGCCGTGAGGGAGCTCGTAAGCGCGCATTATCAAGGGGACGATGCGCCAAGCGGGGATAGCGTACCTGTGGTGCGACATACCCGTATGGTGCCGTCCGCGATGCCGTTAGGAGTGCCCTCACGCGCGCGCGATAAATATATTATATATTATTATAACATACTATAAGCGGATTTGCAATGCCGATTTTTCCACAGGGGAAAAAAGTGTAGACGGCGAGGGAATTTTTATAATTGTAAAATTTTTGTGAATGAGTGGAAAGGCATGGGAGGGGTTCAAATTTGGACCGCCTGCGGCGGGGCTTTGGATCGGGGATGGGTAGCATAAACCCAGCCATCTCACTCGATGGGATGCCCTACGGGCGGATCTTCAAATTTGGATTTATCTGTCTGTTTGAATTTATAGCTTACTGCTTTTTATGTACTTTTCTTTCTACAGCGAAAGAAAAGTACCAAAAGAACCGCCGTTCAAGAGAAACCTACGGTTTCCCTTG
>CAJGEA010000225.1 GCA_904502015.1 uncultured Clostridia bacterium
CGTTACCTTCATCTGCCCCGCCCCCGGCTACGACCGCCATTTCCGCATCTGTGAGTCGTTGGGCATCCGCATGATCCCCGTGGATATGACGCCCACGGGCCCCGATATGGACGCCGTGGAGAAGCTGGTTGCCTCCGATCCCGCCATCAAGGGTATCTGGTGCTGCCCCAAGTACTCCAACCCCGATGGATATACCTACTCGGACGACACCGTGCGCCGTCTGGCCGCCATGAAGACCGCCGCGGCCGACTTCCGCATCTTCTGGGATAACGCCTACGCCGTCCACGATCTCTACCCCGACCGCCACGACGATCTCTTGGATATTTTCGCCGCTTGCCGCGAGGTGGGCACCGAGGATCGCGTGTACTACTTCGCCTCCACCTCCAAGATCTCCTTCCCCGGCTCTGGTGTGGCCATCTTTGCCATGTCCGATCGCAATATGGCGCAGGTTATGCCCATCATCGGCGCGCAGACCATCAGCTTTGATAAGCTCAACCAGATGCGCCACGTCAAGTATTTTGGCTCGGCAGAGGGCGTCCTGGCCCACATGCAGAAGCTGGCCGACGTGATCCGCCCCAAGTTCGAGGTGGTGCTGGACACCTTGCACCGCGATCTGGACGAGGCAGGCTTTGCCCGTTGGACCGATCCGAACGGCGGCTACTTCATCAGCCTCTTTACCATGCCCGGAACCGCCAAGCGCGCCTTCACCCTTGCCAAGGAGGCGGGCGTGACACTGACCACCGTGGGTGCGACTTACCCCTACGGTAACGATCCCGCCGACAGCAACATCCGCATCGCACCGACCTATCCTTCTCTTGACGATCTGCAAAAGACTATGGACGGTTTGACCGTTTGCCTGCGTCTTGCCGCGCTGGAGAAGCTGCTGGCGTAAAAATTTGATGCTATGGAGTACCCCGCGCGAGTCTCGCTCGCGCGGGGTTGTCATTTTCACCCGAATTTGTTTGCAAAAGCGGGTAATATTGGTTGTTTTTTTCGCTTGACACCCCGCACGCTTCGTGCTATAATGGCATCTGCTTTCCATGAATGATCATGGATATACGGAAACGGAGAAATACATACCATGTCAACCATACAGATTTTCCTCACGCTGGCCATCAGTCTGTTCGCGGGCCTCATGATGACCCGTGTGCTCAAGCCCCTGAAGCTTCCCGACGTCACGGCGTACCTGATCGCGGGCGTGCTGATCGGCGCGTACTGCCTCGGGCGGGTGGTCATCGGTGACTACTCCTTCGGCTTTGATGGAAGTCACTCCCCCGTGAGCGCGTTCGGACTCATTTCCGACCTCGCGTTGGGCTTTATTGCCTTTGATATCGGAAATGAGTTCCGCGTGTCGGATCTCCGCCACACGGGTAAGCGTGCTACCGTGATCGGTATCGTGCAGGCCGTGGTCGCCACGCTGGTTGTGGACGCCGCCCTCATCGGAACGCACTTCGCGCTGATCGCGGCAACGGGGAAGGACTACCTGCCCCTGCCTGCCTGCATTCTGCTGGGTGCCATCGCGTCGGCCACCGCTCCTGCCGCCACCCTCATGGTGGTGCGCCAGTACAAGGCCAAGGGCCCGCTGACCGATCTGCTCCTCCCCATCGTCGCGCTGGACGATGCCGTGGGTCTTGTGGTGTTCGCGGTGTCTATGGGTGTGGCAAAAGCCATCTACGGCGGCTCGGTGGGTGTGATCTCGGTGATGGTCGAGCCTCTCCTTGAGATTGTGCTCTCTTTGCTCCTTGGCGCACTGCTGGGCGTTGCGCTGTCCTTCGTGGAGCGCGCCTTCCACTCCCACAGTAACCGCCTGACTCTCATGATCACCTTCGTGTTCGTCACGGTGGCGCTGGCTAAGCTGACCTTTACCGCAGGCCCCGTGCATATCCATTTTTCCTCTCTGCTCACCTGTATGATGCTGGGTACCATCTTCTGCAACCTCTGTAAGACCTCTGAGGAGATGATGGAGAGAACCGAAAAGTGGACGAAGCCGCTTTTCCTTCTGTTCTTCGTCATCAGCGGCGCGAGTCTGGATCTCAGCGTATTCCGTGAGCCCGTGTTTATCCTCATCGGCGTGATCTACATTCTGTTCCGCTCGCTGGGTAAGTACTTCGGTTCTATGGGCAGCGCACAGCTCATGCGCTGTGACTCGCATACCGTGCGCTACCTTGGTATCACCCTCCTGCCGCAGGCGGGCGTGGCGCTGGGCATGGTCAGCAGCATCGGTGCGGACGAGGTCTTTGGCGGTACGGCGATTGGTAATACCGTGCGCTTCGTCATTCTGTTCGGTGTCCTGATTTATGAGATCTTTGGCCCTATGATGACCAAGTGGGCGCTCACCCGCGCGGGCGACATCGTGGAGAAGCCGCACGGAAAGACCGCACGCCGCGAAAATCCCTCCGCGTAATTTTTATAAAGCAACCGCGCAGGACGCACTACCCGTGTGCCCTGCGCGGTATTTTATCGTGGCGATTCAGTTAAACATCAAATTGGGGTTTATCTGGGAGAACGCCGGGGGAACTTCTTGCAAGAAGTTCCCCCGAACCCCCTCAAGAACCTTCAAAAATATATTTAAAAAAGCGTTTTGAAATATATGTTTTTTAAGGTTTTTGGGAGTCCAGAACC
>CAJGEA010000226.1 GCA_904502015.1 uncultured Clostridia bacterium
GGGCGTTGCCCCTGCACCCCACCAGAACCCTTTTTGAAAACCTCCTCACTTCGTTCGGTGCGAATTTGCCTTCAGCAAATATCGCGAAGGGTTCTGGACTCCCAAAAACCTTAAAAAACATATATTTCAAAACGCTTTTTTAAATATATTTTTGAAGGTTCTTGAGGGGGTTCGGGGGAACTTCTTGCAAGAAGTTCCCCCGGCGTTCTCCCAGGTAAACCCCAATTTGACAACCGCCCGCAGGGAATCCCATCGGGTGAGACGGTAGGAGCGCGATAACCTACCCCGAGCTAGAGCCGTGCCGCAGGCACCAATTTGAGACATTCCCCAAAACCCAAGGAAGCCGCCTCGCGTGCGAGGCGGCTTCCGTTTGGTTTATGGTTTACACCACGGTTGGCTTTGGTTTACACCATGCTCTCCTGCAGAGCCTTTGTGGCGGCGCGCAGGACGATCTTATCATTCTCATGGGTAAGGGAGCGTTCGGCGTTCTCCAGCGCCACCCACTCCACGTCGGCGATCTCGCCGTCACGGGCGCGAGTTGTCCGCTGGTCGGTGACCGCCATAAAGTACACCACTTCCTTGCGCACGCCGGGCATGGGGCTGTAGTACACCTTCTGGCTGAAATCCGAGGTAATACGGATGCGAACCGCGGTTTCCTCCTCCACCTCGCGGATGGCGGTCTGGTGCTCGGTTTCGCCTGCCTCCACATGACCCTTGGGGAAGGAGCGGTGACCGCCGTGCTTGTGGCGGATCATCAGGACGAACATCTGTCCCGTTTTGCGATCCTGACGGAACACCAACGCGCCGCAGGATTTTTCATATTTCAGAGCCATGCTTCAGCCTCCTTTCGTAACCGTAGATTGCTTCGGGAATTACTGAGGAATCTCCTCCATGACGAACGCCTCAAGGATATCGCCCACCTTGATGTCGTTGAATCGCTCAAGACCGACACCGCACTCGTAGCCCGTGGCCACCTCGCGGACGTCGTCCTTAAAGCGGCGGAGAGAGGCGATCTTGTCTTCAAAGATCACCACACCGTCGCGTACGATACGGATCTGCGCCGAGCGGATGATCTTACCGTCGGTGATATACGAGCCCGCGATGGTGCCGACGTTGGGCACGTGGATGGTCTGGCGCACCTCGGCGTGGCCGAGCAGGTTCTCGCGGAACTTGGGCGAGAGCATACCCTTCATAGCGGCCTGGATCTCCTCGATGCACTCGTAAATGACGCGGTAGGTGCGCACGTCAACGCCCTGACGCTCGGCGCTGTCCAGAGCCTGCTTGTCGGGACGGACGTTAAAGCCGACGATGATGGCGTTGGACGCGGCGGCAAAGGTCACGTCGCCCTCGGTGATACCACCGCAGGCCGCGTGAATGACGCGCACGCGCACTTCCTCGTTGGTGAGCTTCTGCAGGGATGCCTTGACGGCTTCCACCGTACCGTCCACGTCTGCCTTGACGATGATGTTGAGATCCTTCATGCCGTCGTTGAGCTGGCTGAAGAGATCATTGAGGTTGGCACGGGCGTTGGCCTTGAAGAATTCCTCCTTCTGCTCGGCGCGGCGGCGCTCGGCCAGCTCGCGGGCCATGCGCTCGTCGGCCACTGCCTCGAACTCGTCACCCGCATCCGGCACGGCGTCCAGACCCGTGATCTCGACGGGAACGGAGGGGCCTGCCTCCTTGACGGCGCGACCCGTGTGGTCGCTCATCACGCGCACACGTCCGACCGACGTGCCCGCGATCACGATATCACCCGTGCGGAGCGTACCGTTCTGCACCAGAATGGTGGCAACGGGGCCGCGTCCCTTATCCAGCTTGGCCTCAATGACGATACCCTTGGCGCGGCGGTTGGGGTTGGCCTTGAGCTCCTTGACCTCGGCCACGAGAAGCACGTTCTCCAGCAGGTCGTCAATACCCTTATGAGTCAGAGCCGAAACGGGCACGCAAATGACGTCGCCGCCCCACTCCTCGGGAACCAGATCATACTTGGTCAGCTCCTGCTTGACGTTGTCGGGATCCGCCGTGGGCTTATCCATCTTGTTGATGGCGACCACGATGTCAATGCCGGCCGCCTTGGCGTGGTTGATCGCCTCCACCGTCTGGGGCATGATGCCGTCGTCGGCGGCGACAACGAGGATAGCGATATCGGTAGCCTGAGCACCGCGGGCACGCATGGCGGTGAACGCCTCGTGGCCGGGGGTATCCAGGAAGGTAATGTTCTGACCGTTGATATCCACGCGGTACGCACCGATGTGCTGGGTGATACCGCCTGCCTCACCGGCCGTCACGCGGGTGTTACGGATGGCGTCAAGCAGAGAGGTCTTACCGTGGTCAACGTGACCCATAACGCACACGACGGGTGCGCGAGGCTTCAGATCCTCCTCGGAGTCAACGGTCTGGTCAAAGAGACGCTCCTCGATGGTGACCACGACCTCCTTCGTGACCTCTGCGCCCAGCTCATCTGCAACGATGGCGGCGGTGTCAAAGTCTACGGTCTGGTTGATGGTGACCATCATGCCCAGCATCATCAGGCGCTTGACCACCTCGCCGACGGTAACCTTCAGGCGGGATGCGAGGTCAC
>CAJGEA010000227.1 GCA_904502015.1 uncultured Clostridia bacterium
GGCGGTCTTACGCAGCACGTACAGCCCCGGGCGCGCCTTCATGCCGCGGTTTCGCAGTCCCGTCGTTTCGTTCAGTCCTTCCAGTATGTCCTCGCCCAGCCGAAATGCAGGTGTATTTCGGGCATAGGCGTACGCCTCCGATCCCGTAGCCGTCGGTGAGGTGGAGGCATTGGTATGTAGGCTGATGAAATAGTCTGCCCCCCATGCGTTCGCATCCCGCACACGGGCGGAAAGGCTGGTGTTGGTACTGCTGCCGAGCTGGGTGTCGGCGGTGGGACGGGACAGGCGCACTTCAAAATTGGGATTGGCGCGCAAAAGGGCAGCAAGCCGCTGTCCGATGGTATAGACCAGATCCTGCTCGCGAAGCCCGCTCCCCTCCGCGCCCGCGTTGGGATTGACGGGGTTATGGCCTTGGTCGATGTAAATTTTTTCGGGCATGGTGACCTCCTTATGTCTTGTTTATGGCAGTATATGCGCTCCCCTGCCCCGTCGGTGCTCCCCCTTCACGGCTTGGAAACGGTTATTTTTTGAAATCTCATGAAAAATGTGCAAAATTCGATTGACTTTCAAGGAAATGTGTGCTATACTATATGTTGATATAGTTTGTCATCATTCATTTGCGTGAGTTTTGATAGAGATTGCGTATGATAAGGAGGTAGTGGTATGAGTACTGACGCAAGACAAGAAAACAGACCGCTGGTTGGCGGTGAATACCTGATGTATCAGGATCGTCCCTTGGTTCGTGAGGGCGACACCATTTGCTACGGAGATCTGACTGAATCCCACATTCTGGTCATGGAGATCATGAGCTACAAGGAGGAGGGCGGAGAGAAGGTGCCCGACACAATTCTCGTGCAGGTGCTGGAGAGCGAGGATCAGAACAAGATCTACAGACAGGGCGAAAAGCACGGTCTGCTTGAGGCCTTTGGCTATGGTCTGATCTGGCTGGAGCAGGCACTCAAGACTCAAGAGGATTGATGTAAAAAACAAAACAGGGCGTGCGACGGTTGTCGCGCGCCCTGTTTTGATACAGATGCCCCCTCGGAGGTTTTCCGAGGGGGCAACATTTTACTTTTACTTGACCACGATATTGATGATCTTATTGGGAATGACGATTTCCTTAACCACGGTCTTGCCCTCCAGCAGGCTTGCAAGCTTCTCATCGGCGCGGACGGCGGCGAGAGCGGTTGCCTGATCAGCTCCCGTAGGCAGGGTGACCTTGCCGCGCACCTTACCGTTGATCTGAACGGCGAGCTCCACGGTGGCGTCTACCGTCTTGGCCTCGTCGTACTTGGGCCACTCGGCCATAGAGCAGAAGCCACAACCGCCCATGTTCTCCCACATCTCCTCAGCGAGGTGAGGCGCGAAGGGACACAGCAGACGGACGAAAACCGAAAGCTGATCCTTGGTGATAGAGCCGACCTCGAAGATCTCGTTGAGCAGACCCATCATGGCGGCGATGGCGGTATTGAACTTCAGCTCCTCGATGTCGGAGGAGACCTTCTTGATGGTCTTGTGGAAGGAGGACTCCAGCTTGGTGTTGACCTCACCGCCCTTGACCAGCGTGGGCAGATCGGCAACGCGCTCAAGGAAACGCTTGCAGCCGCGCATGCTGTTCTCCGACCAGGGGGCGGACGATCCGTACTCACCCATAAAGAGGATGTAGACGCGCAGGACGTCGGCGCCCATCTCGTCGACCACGTCGTTGGGGTCAACCACGTTGCCGCGGGACTTGGACATCTTCTCGCCGTCGGGGCCGAGGATCAGACCCTGGGCGGTACGCTTGGCGTAGGGCTCGGCGGTGGGAACCAGCCCGATATCGTAGAGGAAGTGATGCCAGAAGCGGGAGTAGATGAGGTGGCGGGTGACGTGCTCCATACCGCCGTTGTACCAGTCAACGGGCATCCAGTAGCGGAGCTTATCCATATCGGCGAGAGCCTCGCCGTTGTGGGGGTCAATGTAGCGCAGGAAGTACCAAGACGAGCCTGCCCACTGGGGCATGGTGTCGGTCTCGCGCTTGGCCGCGCCGCCGCACTTGGGGCAGCTGCAGTTGACGAAGTAATCCAGCTTGGCGAGGGGGGATTCACCGCCCTGGCCGGGCTCAAACTCGGTAACGGGGGGCAGGCGCAGGGGCAGCTCCTCGTAAGGGACGGGTACCATGCCGCAGGTGGGGCAATGGACGATCGGGATAGGCTCACCCCAGTATCTCTGACGGTTGAACGCCCAGTCCTTCATCTTGAACTGCACGCCGCCTTCGCCGATGCCCTTCTCCTGCAGCCACTCGATCATGGCGGCAATGGAGTCGGCCTTGTTATCGTAGGCGTTCAGGAACTCGGAGTTGACCATGGGGCCGTCGCCGGTGTAGGCGGCCTCTTCGATGTTACCGCCCTTGATGACCTCGATGATGTCGATGCCGAACTTCTTGGCGAAGTCGTAGTCACGCTCGTCATGAGCGGGAACAGCCATGATGGCGCCGGTACCGTAGCCCATCATCACGTAATCGGCGATGTAGATGGGAATCTCCTTGCCGTTCACGGGGTTGATACCCTTCAGGCCCTTGAGGCA
>CAJGEA010000228.1 GCA_904502015.1 uncultured Clostridia bacterium
CAATCGTACTCGATGGCGTAGGCGTAGCGCATGATGTGGGCGTTTTCAAAGCCCCTCAGGGATCGGATCATCTGCCATTGCACGTCGGTGGGCAGGGAGGTGGAAAATCCCTGCACATACATTTCCTCGGTATCCAGTCCCATAGGCTCGACAAAGAGGTGATGGCGCTCTCTGTGGGCGAATCGGACGATTTTATCCTCAATGGAGGGGCAGTAGCGGGGTCCCGTGCCGTGGATCTGTCCCGAATACATGGCGCTGCGGTGTATGTTGTCGGTGATGATGCGGTGGGTGTCGGGGTTGGTGTAGACGATGTGGCAGGGGATCTGCTCGACACCGTCCAGATAGTCGGCGGGGGTGCGGGCGGAGTAGGGAAGGGCGTCCTCCTCGCCGGGCTGTGCCTCCAGCACCGAGAGATCCACGGTGTCGCGCTTGACGCGCGCGGGGGTGCCCGTTTTGAAGCGCATCAGGCGGATGCCGAGGGCCGTGAGACACGCCGATAGCCCCTTGGCGGGCAGGCTTCCGTCGGGGCCTGACTCAAAATTCTTATTCCCGACAAAGATTTTTCCTTCCAAATAGGTACCCGTGGCGATGATGGCAGCCTCGCAGTCCCAGCGCTCACCGAGGGCGGTGACCACCGCTGTGACGTGGGGATTGGTGTTTTCCACGGCGCATTCCTCGCAAATTTCGACGATTTCCGCCTGCACCACGCGGAGGTTGGGAGTTTTTTCCAACGTGTGCTTCATGAGGGTGTGATAGGCCACGCGATCGGCCTGCACCCGCTTGGAGTGAACGGCCGCGCCCTTGCCGAGATTCAGCGTGCGGCTTTGCAGAGTCACGCGGTCGGCCGCGTAGCCCATTTCACCGCCCAGCGCGTCGATCTCGTAGACCAGATGCCCCTTGGCCGTGCCTCCGATGGAGGGGTTGCAGGGCATATTGCCAATGTCGTCCAGCGAGAGAGTGAAAAGAACGGTATCCACCCCCATGCGGGCGGCGGCGAGGGCGGCTTCAATGCCCGCGTGACCGCCGCCGATGACGGCCACGCAGGTTTTCTGTATCATTTGATTCATAGTTTCCTTCTTACTTGTGTATAGGTTATACTGATTTCCAATTATTGCCAATTTACATAAATTCCCATACTATTATAGCACCATTGCCCGCCCGCTGTCAAGGGGCAATGTGTCAGCACGCTGTGTGCTGGTGAAAAGCCGTCCAGCCTCCCGAGGGGAGGCTGGACGGCTTGCAAAATAACCGGTTACAAGGGGTGCGGGGCAGAGCCCTGCCATAGCCGTCCCTTACCCCCGCTTCATGGGCCGCAGGGTGAGGGGATCGAGCAGGCGGCAGAGCACGACCGCGAGGGCGGCGGTGAGGACGGCGTTGGGGATCATGTAGCCCGCGTTGTAGGCGAGGGAGTAGATCCAAGGGTTCATGCCCTCGGGGGCGTAGGTGCCCCAGAGAATGCCGCCCGAGAGCACCGAGGCAAGATAGCGCAGAACGCAGACCGCGAACGCGCCCACGCCGTAGCCGACGAGGCGGTGGCGACCAAATAGGCGTGCGAACAGTGCCGCCGCGCCCAGCACCGAGAAGGCGACGACGTAGTCGAGCAGGACGCAGAGCGCGACCGCCCACCATGTGCCTGCGGGGGGCGCGTACCAGCCCATCAGAATCTGCAGGGCGGAGAAAACGATGCCCGCGCCAATGCCGCGGATGGCGCCGTGGCGGTAGGAGTAGTAGACGAGGGGGAGCATACCGACGGTAATGGTGCCGCCGGCGGGGAATAGGATGTTGTTGTAGGGGGCGAGGGCGCAGACAAAATCCAGCACCCAGGCGAGGGCGAGCATCATGGCTCCCTCCACGAGGGCGAGGACGTGGCGTTTGGGGTTGCTTTGTCGGGTTTTCAAGGTGATATACCTCCCAAAATAAAAATTCGACCGCACGGAAAATCTCCGCGTGGCCAAATCCAAGGGAAACGCAAGTGGCACCTGCCGTGGCAGCATGATCTGCCGAGCGGATGGCACGTCCGTTTGGTACCATATCCCCGAAAACACTTCCTACGCCGGTATTATCCGTATCAGGTTAAGGGTTCGCGCAAGTGGCGCATCTCAGCCGACCGCCCGCCGTCGCGGTGGTCAGCACCCCTGATTTTCTGTGCTGTGAGTCGTGGCTTTATTATACTCCCGTTTGGGGTGTTTGTCAAGGTGGTTTTGTCAAATTTCTCGGATAGTTTTTTATGTGGTTTTCCCGTGAAAGGCACGGTTGCCGCGGGGAGGGGAGGAAGAACCATCTCAAACGCCGAAGTTTCTTCCTCCCCTCCCCAGATAAGGCGGACAGTATTTTCTTGTTGCCGTTGCCCCACCCCTCTATCTCCTTGGCTGGGGCTCGGCAAGACGGCGGCAAATTGGGGTTTATCTGTATGTTTGTTTTTATGTACTTTTCTTTCTCCAGCGAAAGAAAAGTACCAAAAGAAGCGCCGTTCAAGAGGAAACCTACGGTTTCCCTTGAAAATCCCTTCCCTTACATGGTGGCGCACGCGGTGCTTATGCACCGCGTTGATTGCGCCCAA
>CAJGEA010000229.1 GCA_904502015.1 uncultured Clostridia bacterium
CAGTTCGGTGAAGGTATCGGCAGGCTGATAGTCGGCCACCTCACCTGCGTTCAGCGACAGAGAGGCAACGGTGGCGTTGGTGTAGTGCGCCATTACGCCGACATAGCCCGGCGTATCGCCGTGCGCGAACAGCGTAAGATCCGAGGTTACCACCTCGGCGCCGTCTGCCTTGCGGACGATCAACTTGTTCTCGCTGCTGTAGAACTCCACGCTTGCCACATCCATGTCGTTGGCCTTAACCTTCAGGTTGGTGCCGTCGTCAATGATCTCTACGTTGACACCATCCTTGGCATCGAAGGGGAAATCGGTACCGAGGGAGACGCAGAAGCGCACCTTCTCGCCGTTTACCATGCTGTTACCGACGGCGTAGACCGTGTGATCGGCGAACCCAAACCAGATACCGCTATTGATATGCAGGTGGGAGTTGCTCTGCAGGCGCGCACCAAACATGATGGTGTGCATGGGCAGGTCAGCCTTCTCACCCGTGAAGTTATAGATGGTCGCCTTTGCGGTGGACGGACCCGTCAGGCACTCGTCGAGGCCCACGCAATTCCACATATCCACCGTGGTGGTCAGACCGACCTCGTCCACGGTCGGGGCGGAGCCGTTCAGGGTGGTGAATACCAGCTTGGCATCCAGTTTCAAATCAGCCAAAGCATACTCCGAGAAGGTGTAATTCGGCATCACACGGTTGTCCTCGCCCATGAGATACTCGGAAAGCCTGGCATCCTCGTAGGCAGGTACCTCAAATTGGATGGGGGCATCAGTCTCGGTTTCGGCCGTGGTTCCCACCGTTTCGGTATCGGTAGCGGCACCGTCCCCCGCATCCTTGGTGCAGGAGATGGTACCGAGCAGCATCAGCGCCGAGAGCGTACCGGAGAGCAGGCGCTTTGTCCAAGTCGTAGTGTTCATGATGGTTTTCCTTTCGGTATGAGTCAATTTGGGAGGGGATCAAACGCCCGAGTAGGCAGAAAATCCGCAGTCAATGGGCAGAACGATGCCCGTGATGGCGGAGGCGGCGCGGTCGTCACAGAGGAACAGAGTCGCGCCGATCAGCTCGTCGGCATCCACGTAGCGGCCCATCGGGGTGCCCGCAAGGATCTTTGCCGAGCGCGCGGTGGGGGTGCCGTCCTCATTGAACAGAAGGGCTCTATTTTGGGCGGATACAAGGAAGCCGGGAGCAATGGCGTTGCAACGAATGCCCGTTCCCGCGAAGTGGGTGGCGAGCCACTGGGTAAAGTTGGAGATCGCTGCCTTAGCCGCCGAGTAGGCGGGGATCTTGGTCAGCGGAATGTAGGCGTTCATGGAGGAGATATTGAGAATGCAACCGCTCCCCCGCTCCACCATATCCTCGGCGAAAACCTGCGTGGGCAGGAGCGTTCCCTGGAAGTTGAGGCGGAACACGAAATCCACGCCCTCGGGGGCAAGGTCAAAGAAGGACTTACCCTCGGGCTTTGCCTCGTGGTGGTACTCGTTGTCGGTGGTGGCCTTGGGGTTGTTGCCCCCCGCGCCATTGACGAGGATATCGCAGGGGCCGAGGTCGGCGCGCACCTGCTCATGGACAGAAGCCAGCACATCACGGTCCAGCACGTTGGCGGCGTAGCCGCGGCAGACGTAGCCCGCGGCGGTCAGCTCGTCGGCCAGCCGCTGCACGGCCTCGCCGTTGAGATCCAGCGCGGCGACGTGCGCGCCCGCCTGCGCGAAGGCTCGGGCCATCGCGCCGCAGATGACACCACCCGCGCCCGTGACGACCACGACCTTGCCGCCGAAGTCGATATTGATGGGAAGTTGTTTCATGGTAAATTCCTCTTTATCCTATATGATTTTTCATTTTTTGCCGTCAAGACGATCCAGCATATCCCACACGCCCAGCATATACATGATGCCGAGGGCGCGGTCATAGAGTCCGTAGCCCGGGCGAACGTTGCCGGGGGTTTCTCCCCACAGGTGACGGCCGTGGTCGGGGCGGACGTAGCCCTCAAAGCCGCCATCGTGGTAGGCCTTGAGAATTTCCAGAATGCCGGTATCCCCATCGCAATCGCGGTGGGACGCCTCGGAGAAATCGCCGTTCTCAAAGTGCTTGACGTTACGGATGTGGGCAAAGGCAATGCGGTCGCAATGCTTGCGAACGATATCCGCCACGTTGTTTTTGGGATCGGCACTCAGACTGCCCGAGCAAAGGGTGAGACAGTTGCAGGGATCGTCCACCATGGAGAGGAAGCGGTCAATGCTCGCCTCGTCCACGAGGAGGCGGGGCAGACCGAAGATGTCCCACGGCGGATCGTCCATGTGGATGGCCATTTTGATATCGCACTCACGGCAGGTGGGCATGATGGCCTCAAGGAAATACTTGAGGTTCGCCCAGAGGGTTTCATGGTCAACGCCCTCGTAGGCGCGGAACAGCTCGTCCAGCCTCGCCATGCGCTCGGGCTCCCAGCCCGGGAAGGACATGTGGTACTTCTCGGTAAAGCCAAGAATGTAATTCGCCATAGCGTTGTAGTCGTCCTGAATCATACCCTTTTCATAGTA
>CAJGEA010000230.1 GCA_904502015.1 uncultured Clostridia bacterium
CGATTCTTGCGGATGCCGCAATGCACGCCGTTTGCCGTAAATCCCTTTGCGGCACATACGCCGCCGTTAATCAATTTCATATTTCCTCCAAAAGTACGGGTTTTGCAGGGCTCTGCCCTGCACCCGCCAAACTTTTCTTGAAAGCCTCCGCGCTTCGCTTGGTGCGAATTTGCCTGCGGCAAATATCGCGAAAAGTTTGGATCAAAAGAACTTTAATAAATATAATTTTGTTTTCAAGGTTTTTGAAGATTCTTAAGAAACTTTTTTTAAAAAGTTTCTTAAGCGGGGTTTGGGGCAGCGCCCCAAAAGCGTCGCTTATACTACCAGTCCCGTGGTTTCGTCAACACCCAGAAGGATGTTCATGTTCTGGATGGCGGCGCCCGACGCGCCCTTGCCGAGGTTATCGAAGCGGGAGACGAGCAGGATGCGCTCGTCATTGCCCGCAACTGTGATCTGCATATCGTCGCGGCCCGCGAACGCGCCCGCCGACATAAATCCGCCCTCGTCGGGGGCATCGGCATAGCGGACGAGGCCCGTCGCGTAGTAGTCGCGGTACAGGGCGCGCACGTCCTCCACGCTACCGCGCAGATCCTTTGCGAACAGAGGCACGGTGACCTCCATGCCGCAGGCAAAGGGGGCGACGATGGGGCAGAACGCGGGAGCGTTGTCCAGCCCACACAGAGCCACCATCTCGCGCAGATGCTTGTGCTGCTGGGTAAGGCCGTACATACGGGGCGCATCCAGAAGCACATCGCGCGCGGCGTCCTCGTACTCGGCGATCATCTTCTTGCCGCCGCCGGTATAGCCCGTCAGCGAGAAGCAGGTCAGGCTCGTATCGGGAGCGATCAGACCCGCCTGCACCAGCGGTGCGACCAGCGAAACAAAGCCGCTCGCGTGGCAACCGGGGTTGGCGATGCGGTCAGATGCCGCAATGCGCTCCCGCTGACCTCGCAGCTCGGGGAATCCGTAAGCCCATGCGGGGTTCGTGCGGTGCGCGGTGGACGTGTCGATGATGCGGGTGTTGGCGTTCTGCGCCAGCTCCACCGCCTCAATCGCCGCCGCATCGGGCAGGCACAGAAACGCAATATCCGCCGCCGCCAATGCCTCACGGCGTGCGTTTGCGTCCTTTCGCAGCTCGTCGGACAGCGAGATCAGCTCAATGTCGGCGCGCGCGCCCAGACGCTCGTAAATACGCAGTCCCGTCGTGCCGGCACTGCCGTCAATAAATACTTTAGTCACAATCATTCCTCCTAATATGGGGCGCTGCCCCATACCCCGCCAAAACTTTCTTGAAAGAAAGTTTTGGAATCAAAGAACTTTAATAAAACTAATTCTGTTTTAAGGTTTTTGGGATTCTCAAACCCTTTTTGCAAAAAGGGTTTGAGCGGGGTGTGGGGCAGAGCCCCACAGAAACCCGCTCCTTAAAAACCCAAAATCCGTCCTGCTCGGGGATGGCGAGCAGGACGGGGATATGCGAAGGGGTGGAGATTACTTGTTAGCCTTAGCGGCGTTCTTGGCATCCACCATAGCCTGCACCTTGATGGGCAGACCGTAGAGGTTGATGAAGCCTGCGGAATCCTTCTGATCGTAGTCGGACTCACCGAAGGTCGCGATCTCCTCGCTGTAGAGGGAGTAGTCGCTCCATACGCCTGCGTTGATCATGTTGCCCTTGTAGAGCTTGAGGCGAACCTTACCGGTGACGGTCTCCTGAGTCTTATCCACGAAAGCGGCAAGCGCCTCGCGCAGGGGGGTGAACCACTGGCCGTTGTAAACCAGCTCAGCATAGGTAATGGCCAGCTTCTGCTTCTCGTGCAGGGTCATCTTATCCAGGCAGATGCTCTCCAGCACGCTATGAGCCTTGTAAAGGATGGTTCCACCGGGGGTCTCGTAGACGCCGCGGCACTTCATGCCAACGAGGCGGTTCTCCACGATGTCCAGAAGACCGATACCGTTCTTGCCGCCCAACTCGTTGAGGTCAAGAATGATCTGCTTCGCGGACTTCTTCTCGCCGTTGATGGCAACGGGAATTCCCTTTTCAAACTCCAGCTCGACGTAGGTGGGGGTGTCGGGTGCCATGATGGGAGACACGCCCATCTCAAGGAAGCCGGGCTTCTCGTACATAGGCTCGTTGCCGGTATCCTCAAGATCCAGACCCTCGTGGGACAGGTGCCAGAGGTTCTTATCCTTGGAGTAGTTGGTCTCGCGGTTGATCTTCAGGGGAATGTTGTGCGCCTCGGCGTAGTCAATCTCCTCCTCGCGGGACTTGATATCCCACTCTCTCCAGGGAGCGATGATGGGCATATCGGGGCAGAAATGCTTGAGGGTCAGCTCAAAGCGTACCTGGTCGTTGCCCTTACCGGTGCAGCCGTGGCAGATGGCGTCAGCGCCCTCCTCGATGGCGATCTTGGCCAGACCCTTGGCGATGCAGGGACGAGCGTGGCTGGTACCCAGCAGGTACTCCTCGTAGATGGCGCCGGCCTTCATGCAAGGAATGATGTAC
>CAJGEA010000231.1 GCA_904502015.1 uncultured Clostridia bacterium
TAGTCGTAGGACGGGAAATACACCATGTAGTTGCCCTTTTTCGCCGACACGGTGGCGGCAATGTAGGACACCACGCGGCGGTAGGAGCTATCCCGATCCTCAAATCGGGTGCTGATCTTATCGGCCACCGCCACGCACAGACGGTCGGTCGGAAACGGCGAGTCAAAGGACACCCGCACGCTGTTACGGTCACCACCCAGAATGTCGGCAAAGTAGTCGGCAGGGGTCAAGGTGGCCGAGAACAGGATACGGCTGACCGCACGTTGCAGGATGGGGCGCAGGATGCCCGACGGGTCAAGGCACACGAGGCGCACCCGTACGTCCTCTCCCTCCACCTCCACGTAGGTCACGAAGTGGCGATCGTAGTAGTCCGAGGCGGTCGAGAACGCCCGCAGGCAGGAGGAAAAGCCATCCACCGCATGGTAGAGGGGATGCCTCGGATTGCGCCTCAGCCAGCGATCACACCGCGCTGACAGGGTACGCACCGCATCACACAGCTCCACGGGCTCGCCTCGATCCAGCGCGGCTCCCCGCTTCACGCCGTCGGCATGGGTAACGAGATTTTCGGTGCACACGCCCGCCATACGGGACAGCACGCCCACAAGATCATCCAGATCGGTCGCACGCAAACGGTAGCGGCGATCCGACTCGTCGGAGAGCAGGCCGTCCTCATGGGGAAACAGCACCTTTTGCGCCTGATCCTCAAACTCCTGCAGAATGTGTTGTGCCTCCACGACGGTAGCCAAGCTGATTTCCCCGCTATACGTATCACGGGCGCGGTCGGCGAGATTGTGCGCCTCGTCCACGAGGAACACGTAGCGATGCCCCTCGGTATGCGGGATCCCGTCCGAGAAGTAGCGCCGCAGGCACACCGACGGCGAGAAGACGTAATTGTAGTCACAAATGATGACCTCACACCGCTCGGACAGATCCAGCGCCAGCTCGTAGGGACAGATCTTCCACTCCTTGGCGGTAGCGCGGATATCCAGTCCGCCGTAGATGCTCTTGCCGCTGGACAGCAGCTCCTGGATGGCGGGCTCAACGCGGTCATAGTAGCCCTTGGCGTAGGGGCAGGCATCAGGGTTGCAGTAGGCGGAAATGCGCCCACCGCCCGTCTTAGCCGCGTCGCACAGGCACGCGGCCTCCCGCGCCGTGATCACGCAGGCGCGCAGGGGCGTTCCGCTTTCGCAGAGCTTCTGCATAGCGCCAAACGCCTCACGACGGGTGGCGTTCTTGGCGGTCAAATAGAAGATCTTATCGCAGCGCCCCTCGCCAAAGCATCGGACGGCGGGATAGAGGGTGGATATGGTCTTGCCGATACCCGTGGGGGCTTGGGCGAACACCGTCTTGCCCGCACGGATGTCGCGCCAGCACTCCAGGATCATGTCCTCCTGTGCCGCGCGCATGGCGGGATAGGGGAACACCGCCGATTTGGCAGCGTCGCGGACGGTGGTTTCCCGTTTGGCAAGGTCGGCGGCTCGATCAGAGATCATGCACACTAACGCTGTATAGTAGTTGAAAAGCTCCACCACGCTCTTGACCGAATCCACGTGTACCGCCTCATCCTCCTCGCCTGCACGGGCGTAGGTCAAGCGGAGCGTGACGGCGGAGAGTCCCTTTTCCACGCAGAGGAAATACGCGTAGCAGGAAAGCTGGGCGAGATCCGCCGCGCGGGGGGAACGCAGGTAGAAATCCGCCGCCGTCGTGACGGACTTGATCTCCTCCACCGTCCATCCGCCGGCGGGATCGTACCACACGCCGTCCGCGCGTCCGCTGACCGAAATGTCCACCGCATCACCGTGGCAGACGTGGGAGAGCGGTACCTCGGCGCGGAAGGAGGGCTTGAGTGACTCATCCTCACTCACGGGGGGCATCTCACTTCCCCGCAGGGGGGCGGGGCGCGGCGCCGCCTCGCGGATCTCCTGCTCATACCGTCGGCGGAGGTTCTCGTGAACCTCACGTCCCTCTGTGGCACGAAGGTAGAGGGAACGGGGTGGAATACGGCTATCCAGACTGCCGCCCATCAGAGCCAGCGAACACAGCTCACGCACAGAAACGCATACCTGATTCTTTTCCCGATCGTAGTACACGTCGCACCTCCTTTCCCTTCATTGTGTTTCCCAGCAGAAACACACATGTTACTGCCACTATTATATGAAAAAAAACGGCAAAAGTCAATCCCCCACCTGTCGAAAATACGCGATTCAAGCGCGATTCGCGCGCAAGAACCGTCAGCAAGTCAGCAAGACGCGTAAATTCCTTTGCCATCTTCTTGACTTTCGGGCGAAAAGGTGGTATGATAAAAGAAGAAGCATCAATGTAACAATTCAGCCGTATTCAAATTTGGATTTGTCGAGCAGGGGTTTCACCCCTGCACCCCACCAGAACCCTTTTTGAAAACCTCCTCACTTCGTTCGGTGCGAATTTGCCTTCAGCAAATATCGCGAAGGGTTCTGGACTCCCCAAAACCTTAAAAAACA
>CAJGEA010000232.1 GCA_904502015.1 uncultured Clostridia bacterium
GACCACCTCTCTCAGGGGGTCATCCTGAGCGGAGCCGCAACGCGGCGAAGTCGAAGGATCACGTTCAGGGATGGTGATTCTTCGACTCGCCTTGCGGCTCGCTCAGAATGACCTGTTAAAAGGCGGGTGTCAAACAGCCCGATAAATCCAAATTTGAACGAGGTTAAAATGTTACATTCTGCCCCCATGATACCATGCGGTAGCGCCCAATGTGTAGACAAATTGTAAATTGTAGTCGGTATCATGTGTTGATTTGCCCTGATATAGCTGAATGTTGTGTGAATTTCGGCCAGACTCTTGATTTTTTTATAAAAATGTGTATAATAAAAAGGTATGTAAATTTTAGGCCGCCGCGCGATCCGCGCGCCTGCCGAAGTAAGGAGCTTTTTATGAAAAAGTATTGGCAAATTCTCGCCCTGATCGTCTGCCTCGTGGCGGTTGCGCTGTTTGCGGCCTGCACGAAGGACGGCACCACCGATGAAACGGGCGACAACACGCAGGCCACCACCGACGCGGGTACCACCGCCGAGACCGAGGCCGTTACCCTCGCCCCCCGCTACGACTACATGGACGCCGAGGTTCTGCCCGACGTCACCATCGACCCCTCGGTATATACCGACATGAAGCTGACTCTGCCCGCGTCCCTCAAGGTCACCGACAAGGACGTGCAGGACTACATTGGGAGCATCTGCTACCAGTACCGTACGTCCGATAACGGCACCACCCAGATGACCGACAAGCCGGTCAAGCTGGGCGATACCGTCTACATTTACTATAAGGGTATGATCGACGGCGTGGCCTTCGAGGGTGGCACCTACTGGGAGACCGTCGAACCCGCCGAAACCGAAACCGGAAGCGGAGCGGTAAAGACCAACGAGCCCTACGAGCTGGGACTGGGCTCGGGCGCTTTCATTGACGGCTTTGAGGACGCGCTGGTCGGCATGATCCCCGCCAACACCTCGGTGGACAAGCCCGCCGAGATCCGTGTGACCTTCCCCGAGAACTACGGCAAGGAAGAGCTCAACGGTAAGGAGGCCGTGTTCTACGTGGTCATCAAGTACGCCGTGCAGTACACCATCCCCGAGTACACCGTGGAATTCATTGAGAACACGCTGCAGTACGAGTGGAAGAAGGATTTCTACGCCAGCGACAAGGCACGTAAGGCCGAGTTTGAGGAGTACGTCCGCACCCAGCTTGAGTCCAAGCGCGCTGATTCCGTGGATCAGGCCAAGGTGGACGCGCTGTGGAACTATCTGACCGAAAAAGCCGAGTGCCGCAACCTGCCCCAGATGGAGCTGGATTTCTACTACAATTCTTATAAGGAAGAGATCGAGTACTACTATGACTATTACAGCCAGTCGGGCGGCTCCTCCTTCAAGGAGGCGTATCCTGATCTGGCCGCCTTCGCCATTGCCTACCTCGCTCTGGATAAGGGCGAGAATTGGGAAGAAACCATTCGTGAGATGGCGAACAATCTGGTTCTCAAGGATATGATCACCCACGCCATCGCCGAGCAGGAGGGCATTGAGTCCATCACCGACGAGGAATACAAGGAAGAGCTGGACTACTGGGTGGACTACTACTACGGCTACATGACCGAGGCTGAGGTCGAGCAGAATATGGGCAAGATATTCCTCACCGAAACCGCCTTTGCCAACAAGATGAAGACCTGGCTCATGGATCGCGTGACCTTCACCTATGAGGACGAGACGGAGAACTCTGCCGAGGAATCCACCGAAG
This sequence comes from uncultured Clostridia bacterium, assembly GCA_904502015.1. GTDB lineage: Bacteria > Bacillota > Clostridia > Oscillospirales > CAG-272 > CAMEON01. The sequence goes on from CAJGEA010000232.1 coordinate 1,741, forward strand.
AAACCACCGCTGCCGAGGGTGAAACTGCTGAAAATTGATTCATTTGACGGCATGGGGATTGTCAAAACGTGAGAAAATACGTGTTTTTGAAGGATTTTTCAAAAAAATTCAAAAAAACTCTTGACAAACCACCCATGTTGCGGGTATAATAATACAGTCATTGTCAAAATAGCGTTTCTGCGCATGACAGATCGGCAGAAAAATCGCATGGACAATTCAATCTTGCAAGGAGGTAACCGAAATGCTCAGAACTTACCAACCTAAGAAGCGTCAGAGAAAGAAGGAGCATGGCTTCAGAAAGAGAATGAAAACCGCCGACGGCCGCAACGTTCTCAAGAGAAGACGTGCAAAGGGCAGAAAGAGACTGACCTACTAATTTTGGGAACCGGACGGTGGACGCCTTTGTCCGCACGGTGACGCGCCCCCCTATGGGTGCTCCCTGCGTTTTCCCACACATAAAAACCGCCGAGGACGATGGAACAAGAGCATATTGCGTTTTTGTTTGTCTTGCCTCGGGGTTTTTGTTGTCAGGGTATACCGTTCGTCATCTCATCCCACACAAAAAGGAAACGAAAGCATGAAAGACGTAGCCATCAAAGAGAATCACCTGTACCGCAAGACCTTTCAGCGCGGCAAGCGTTGGTCGGGCCGTTACGTGACGGTGTGCGTTCTCAAGGATCTGGCGGCGCGGCGGCTGATGAAAGCCAACCCCCAAAAGCAGTA
>CAJGEA010000233.1 GCA_904502015.1 uncultured Clostridia bacterium
AGTAATTCATCCGTAACACATCCAACCGTCAAGGAGGTTTAGCATGTCCCTCAATCTGAACAAGGTTATTCTGGCAGGTCGCCTCGTGGCTGACCCCGAACTCAAGCAGACCCAGAGCGGTATTGCGGTTGCATCCTTGCGTATCGCCGTGAATCGCCGCTTTCAATCCCGCGATTCCCAGCAACAGCCCGATACGGATTTCTTTAACGTGACCGCATGGCGCAACACCGCTGAATTCATTGCCAAGTACTTCCGCAAGGGTTCGGCCATCTGCATCTGCGGCACCATCCAAAACCGTAGCTGGACTGACCAGCAGGGTGTCAAGCACTACGCGACCGATATCGTCGCTGAGGAAGCCAACTTCGTCGAGAGCCGCAACGCTCAGGACAACGCAGGTGGCAACGACACCTACGCAGCACCCGCCTACTCTTCGCCCGCTGCTGCCGCCCCCAAGTTTGAAGAGATCAAGACCGACGACGATCTGCCCTTCTGATCGGGTATCGCCGTCACCAAAACATTTAATGGAGGATAATTACCATGGATAGAACCGAGAACACCGCTCGTCCTGCCCGCCCCTTTGTGCGCGGCAAGAGAAAAAAGGCTTGCATTTTCTGCGTCGACAAGATCGACTACGTTGACTACAAGGATTCCGCTAAGCTCCGCAAGTTCATCAGCGAGCGCGGCAAGATCCTGCCCCGCCGTATGACCGGCACCTGCGCTCAGCACCAGAGAGCCGTGAACACCGCTATCAAGCGCGCTCGTCAGGTTGCTCTGCTGCCCTTCATCGCTGACTAATTCAGCTTTAGCCCCCGCCTTCCCTGAAGGGTAGCGGGGGCTTTCTTATCACGATTTTACGTTTACCTTTACACAAAAGGAGATTCACATGGCAGACCGTTCCGCTACCTTCGCCCCCGTTGCCGTCGCCCCCTGCGCCGACTATGATTGCGGCCGCGTCACCGAGGCTCTCAACGCCGTTCTTGCCCCCATCGGCGGCTTGGATTGGGTTGTTGAGGGTATGACGGTGGGCATCAAGGCCAATCTCGTGAGCGCCATGAAGCCCGAGGAATGCGCCACCACCCACCCTGCCCTACTCTGCGCGCTCACGCGCCTGCTCCGTGAACGCGGCGCGCGCGTCATCATCGGGGACAGCCCCGGCGGGCTCTACACCCCCGCCTTCGTGGAGCACGTCTACGCAGCAAGCGGCATGAACGCCACCGTGGCAGAGGGTGCCGAGCTGAACCACGACTACGGGCAGACGGAAGCCGCCTTCCCCGAGGCGCGGGTGCTCAAGAGCTTCACCTACACCTCGTGGCTGGACGGGTGCGATGCCATCATCAATTTCTGCAAGCTCAAATCCCACGGCATGATGGGTATGTCCGCCGCCGCCAAGAATCTCTTTGGCGTGATTCCCGGCACTATGAAGCCCGAATATCATTTCCGCTTCCCCAACATGGCAGATTTCGCGCACATGCTGGTGGACATCAACGACTATTTTGCCCCCAAGGTCAGGCTGTCCATCGTAGACGCCGTCGAGGGCATGGAGGGCAACGGCCCCACCAAGGGCACGCCCCGCCATATCGGACTTCTGTTGGCATCCAAATCGGCGCATGCGGCCGACGTGCTGGGCGCACACGTTATGGGACTCTCGGTGGCCGACGTTCCCACTCTGCTCGCTGCCCGTGAGCGCGGGCTGATACCCGATTCGGCGGAGGGGCTGACACTCCTGCTCCCCGATGGTGTGGACTCTCCCGACGCGCTGGTGATCCGCGATTTTGAGAACGTCGCGGTGCGACGCAGCCATCTGTTCGCCTCCAAGGGCGTGTTGGTCAGCCGTCTGCTGGGTACCCTGCTCTCCTCCCGCCCCGCTCTCAAGGCATCCGACTGCGTGGGGTGCGCCAAGTGCGCGCGCATCTGCCCCGCCCACGCCATCGAAATGAAGGGAGGCAAGGCCGTCATTAACCGCTCGGCCTGCATCCGTTGCTTCTGCTGTCAGGAATTCTGCCCCACGGGCGCTATGAAGGTACACCGCACCCTCGTCGCCCGCCTGCTGGTGAGAAACCGCAAGTGATCATAACGAAAATCCCGCCGCTGTCCGATAGGACGGCGGCGGGAGCTTTTTGTAACCTGGGATTTTTCGGTAAGCACCGCCAGCCAAGGAGTGTGGGGGATGGGGCAAAGAAAACTCAAAACACGATGACAACCTCCTATGGGAAGGGGGAGAGAAACTTCGGCGTTTGAGATGGTTCTCTCCCCCTTCCCAGGAACAAAGGCAGGTGAAAGAAAACCGCATACCACATAAGGTTTTTTGCGTTTTACTTGTTCCGTCCGTTTTTAGTTATTGCAAATTTTCTTGCGGCTTCCGCCGCGCGTCAGAGGGCGTTCCCCCCTCCGACACCGCCCCCCTTGGTGTTTTCGTGTCGGGGGGGGGGG
>CAJGEA010000234.1 GCA_904502015.1 uncultured Clostridia bacterium
CGGAGGGCGAAGCCCGAAGTCGAAGAATCTCTTTCCCCAAGCGTGATCCTTCGACTCCACCGCTTTGCGGTGTCGCTCAGGATGACCCCCTTGGGGAAGGTGTATTCAAACTACAAACTCGCCGCAAAACCCCAATTTGAGCACTTCACATCGCACACAAATTCCTAGAAAGGACTCTCCCATGAAACTCCTCATTGCCTCCGATCTGCACGGCGACGCCACCGCCTGCCGCCGTCTGCTGGAAATTTTTGACGCATCGGGTGCCGAGCGACTCATCCTCCTCGGCGATCTCCTCTACCACGGCCCGCGAAACGACCTGCCCGCGGGCTACGATCCCCGCGCCGTCATATCCATGCTCTCGGACTACGCCGACCGCCTGTTCTGCGTGCGGGGCAACTGCGACACCGAGGTGGATCAGATGGTGCTACCGTTCCCCATCCTGTCCGAAACCGCCCTGCTCTTTGTGGACGGGCAGACGTGGTTCGCCGCCCACGGCCACCGTACGGGCGCGAATCCCACGGCGGGCGATCTGCCTAAGCTCCCGCGCGGGAGCGTGATCCTCACGGGTCACACCCATATCCCCACGCTGGAGGAAAACGCCGACGGCATCCTGCTGCTCAACCCCGGCTCAACCTCCATCCCCAAGGGCGGCTACCCCGCATCCTACGCACTCTACGAGGACGGCCGTTTCACGGTACGCGCGCTGGAAAACAATACGGTCATTTTTTAAAATTATAGAATACAAAATAAGGAGGCCACTATGAAACGCATCATCACCACCGCGACCGCTCTTCTGCTCGTTGCCGTTATGCTGGTGTCTGTTTTCACTCTGCCCTCGATGGCGGACGAAGCAACCGCCCCCGCGGGCTTTACGGGCGAATCCAACCGTCAAACCGAGGAAATCACCCTCGCGGACGGCACGAAGACGGGCGTAAATCTCACCAAGCTGAACCTCAACGGCGACTACGGCAACAACAAGGAGGTCAACATCGCCGAGTTTGACCTCGCCAACACCCACCTCTCCATGGAGGTGGTCAACAGCGGTAAGTACGCCGTCAGCTCCAAGACCACCGCGGGTGCCGTCGCCGACTACAATGCCGCCCACGCGGGGCAGACCGTCCTCGCCGCCATCAACGGCGACCTGTGGATGACGGGCGTACACAGCAATTCCGCCGTCACCACCCAGACCCTCAAGACCTCGCGCGGTGTCATCATCATCGACGGCGAGATCTGGGCCTCCCAGCAGATCGACGCCGAGAACGCCGAGGCCACCAACAACGAAAAGGGTACGTCGGCAGGAGACAAATCCGCCTTCGGTGTGACCAATCAGAACCAGCCCCTCGTGGGCTCGCCCGACATCAAGGTGAGCATTTCGGTGGGCGACAAGACCATCAAGGCAGACGGTCTGAACCGCCTGCCCGCCATCAACTCGCTGATCGTCTATAACCACCGCATCTACTCCTCCAACTGCGCCCTGAACGATGCCTACGAGGTGGAGCTGGAGGTTGCGGATTCCTCTGCCTTCACCGCCGGCGGTACCCTGACCGCCACCGTCAAGGCCATCTACCCCGCCGGCTCCACCGAGCGTCCCGCCATCGGTGAGAAGACTGTCCTGCTCACAGCGCGCGGAAGTAAGATCAGCGCCATCAAGGATCAGTTCAACGTGGGCGACACCGTCACCTTCTCCACCACCCTCGTAGACCGCTGGGGCCGCACCGAGCTGTGGCAGGACGTGGACGATGCCATCGGTGGCCATATGCCCGTCCTCATCGACGGCAAGCCCGGCGCCAAGAACAGCTCCACGTCCGAGTACCCCACCGCCCTTATTGGCTATAAGGATGACGGCAGCGTTGCCCTCATCACCGTTACCTCGGCTAAGGATTCCACCTATGCGGGCCTGAAATTCAATAAGGCGCTGCAGTTCTGCCAAGAAGCAGGATACAACAGCGTGTTCTACCTTGACGGCGGCGGCTCCACCACCTTCGTCGCGCTGGAGGCGGGTAGCTACACCGTCCGCAATAAGTGCTCGGACGGCTCGGCGCGTGCCGTGATCAACTCCATCGCCGTCGTATGGAACGACACCCCCGTTTGCGAGCGTCAGGGCTCGCTGGACTACATCAAGCTGCCCGTGGACTACTCCGCCCTGCCCGCTACGTATCTGGACGGCGCGTTCCTCGCAGAGCTGGTGGGCTCGCCCAATGCTGTGACACTGCGCTACGACGAGACCGAAAAGGCGCTGGCCATGACCACCACCATGCAAACGGTTGACCCCTACGCCACGCTGGATTACAGCGTTCTGTCCCG
>CAJGEA010000235.1 GCA_904502015.1 uncultured Clostridia bacterium
AAACCAAAGAATATCTATACCCGATAAGGAATATTGCTGTTTTACCTGTAGGGGCGCCCCTGTGTGGGCGCCCATGGGAGGCCACATAGGGCCTCCCCTACAGCGGCTAAATAAACACCCCGACAAACCCCAATTTGAAAAAACGCCCAAAGGGCATACCGTCGGGCGAGATGGTTACCTTGCACGTTGCCTTTTTACGGTGCAAAAATTTTTCATACAAATTTCACGAAACCTATTGACAATCGCATGACTGTATGTTATAATTTCGACAACACAAGACAAAAATCCGCGAAAGGAATTGAGAGATTCGTGAAACTATACATCAAGGAAAAGGTATTCTCATGGAACGACCGATTCACGGTGACCGACGAGTCGGGTGCGGTGCGCTACATCGTGGAGGGCGAGCTGTTCTCCTGGGGCAAAAAGCTCCACGTCTGCACTCCTGACGGGCGGCAGGCGGCGTACATAGAGGAACAATTTACCTTTTTCCGCCCCCGCTACCAGGTGTTCGTGCGAGGCGCGCTGATCGGTGAAGTGGTTCGGGAGATCAGCTTTTTCCACCCCCGATTTACGGTGGAGGGCGCGGGCTGGGACGTGGAGGGCGACGTGTGGGCCCACGAGTACACCGTGACACTCGGCGGCGTGCCCATCGTACACATCAGCCGCGAGTGGTTCACGTGGGGCGATTCCTACGTGCTGGACGTGGATGATCCCGCGCACGAGCTGCAAGCGCTTTCGCTGGTGCTGGCGATGGACTGCGCGATGGAAAAGGTCGACTGACCGATCAACCCGTTACCCATTATGGATTCTACATATCAAGGGAGGACATCTTATGCGTTTCACAAAGCCGTCCAAGGCAACCTGCATCCATCTCGTGTGGCACGGCGGAAAGGCATTGCTGGTCGCCGCGCAGGTGGCCATCATCCAGATCGCCATCACCAAGGGCGTGAACCTGCTGGCCGCCGACATGGCCGAGGGATTGCACTTGGGCTATGCGCTGATCCACCTCGGCGTGACGGTGGCGGTTGCCATCTATATGCTCCACTACTACGACACCATTGACGACCGTAGCTACCGCCTCTACGGCGAGCGGCTGGCGGCGGGCGACATGTCAACCCTGTGGCACGACCGCGGCTGGCAGATCAATTTCCTTTTGTCGGTGCTGGCGAATGCGCCTGCCGTGACGGCGAGCGTCATGCTGTCCTTGATTCTTGCCGGTATGGGCACGGGGATCACGGCGTTGCTTTCCCTCCCGATCGCGTTGGCTCTGCTCGCGGGCATCCGCGCGCTCCAGATCCGTCGGCGCAGCCATGAGTGGAAGGAGCAGATCGCCCTTGAGGCGGCAGGGAGAAGAGGGAAGAAATACACCCTGAAAAGCCGCATTTTCTACGCCGCGATCCTGCTGGTCGGCGTCTACCTGCTGTGCTATTTCGGCATCACCGTGTTCCTGCCCGTGTTCGGCTCGCTGGCGTTTTCCCTGATCCTGTTCTTCTGGAAGCAGATTTTAGTGATCGTGGGTGTTCTGCTGATTATTCTGGAGGTCATTCCCATTTTTTGTCAGCTCTCGACGCGGCGCAAGTTCCTGAAGCGCATCAACAAGCTTCGCGAGGCGGGGGAGATATCCTGCACCTTCCACGGCCGTCCCTACCTCTCGGTGCTTTCCGAGAATATCTACTTCGGCATGACCATCGTGGATAAGCCCCACCCCGACGGCAAGCGGCGGGAGGACAAGGTCTATCAGGTGGGCATCGCCAACTGCAAGCGGCGCAAGTCCTACGTCATTCTGTGCGACGAGAAGATCTACCAGTTCATGTATACCGTGCAGATGCGCGGCATGGTGGGCAAGGCGAACGCCCTGGGTATGACGGGGCGCAGTACCTTGGCTGTCCCCCTGCACGCGTGGTTCACCACCCACCTCGCCGAGTTCCCCGAGGGGGAGGGCGAGCGGATTTTGCTGATTGACCCCGCGCCCCGCAATCTCGTCATCCGCGGCCACCGCGAGGGCGAACTCCTGCCGCTGGATAACGGCTCCAAGGTCTTCGGCTACACCGCCTACGGCAAGAACGCGTTTGTCAACCTCTTGGAGAGGACGTAATTGTAGTTTTCAAATTTGGATTTATCGGTGGGTTTGATACCCAAGCCTTAACGGGTCATTCTGAGCGGAGGGCGAAGCCCGAAGTCGAAGAATCTCTTTCCCCAAGCGTGATCCTTCGACTCCACCGCTTTGCGGTGTCGCTCAGGATGACCCCCTTGGGGAAGG
>CAJGEA010000236.1 GCA_904502015.1 uncultured Clostridia bacterium
AGAACCTTCAAAAATATATTTAAAAAAGCGTTTTGAAATATATGTTTTTTAAGGTTTTTGGGAGTCCAGAACCCTTTTTGCAAAAAGGGTTCTGGTGGGGTGCAGGGGTGAAACCCCTGCTCGACAAATCCAAATTTGAAAGCATTTCCAAGAAAGGAAGGAATTTTGTTATGGCCAAAAACTATAAAGTCATCAACCGCCCCCGCTTGGAGCGCTCGCAGCCCCACGTGTGGGACGTGCTGGATCTTATTGATACCATCAACCACCACGGCGGCAGAACTGCATTCCGCTACTTTGAGGGCAAGGAGCTGCTCTCCATGACCTACGCCGAGTTTGGCACCATGATCCACGAGTGTGCCGCCGCCTTCCACGCGATGGGCCTTTCGGGCGAGCGCGTGGCCGTCATCGGCGACACCTCCCCCCAGTGGATCTGCACCTATATCGCCGCGCTGGCCGCAGGATGCGTCATCGTCCCCATGGACAAGGAGCTGGACGTGGAGGAGACCTGCAAGTTCTTCGATATGGTAGAGGCGCGCGCCGTCGTGTACTCCAAGTCCCACAACGAGAAGTTTATCAAGCCCATTTCCGAGGAAAAGACGGGCATCCGCTACTTCATCCCCGTCACCCCCGCCTACGATAACACCTTTGATAGCAAGGTGATCTCCTTCGCCGAGGTGCTGGCCTGCGGCCGCGAGCGCATCGAGCGCGAGGGCTACGAATTCCCCCCCGTGGAGAGCCGCGAAACCCTCGCCGAGTTCCTCTTCACCTCGGGCACGACGGGAACGAGCAAGTGCGTCATGCTCTGCCAGAAGAACATCTTCTCCACCGTCAATGCCGCGCTGGACACCGTGCTTTTCTCCTCGGAGGACGTGATCGTGTCGGTGCTGCCCGTTCACCATACCTACGAGCTCATGTGCATCCTTGCCGAGCTGACACTGGGCATGGAGATCTGTATCAACGACTCCCTGCGCCACGTGCTCAAGAACTTCCAGCTCTTTAAGCCCACGGGTCTTGTGCTGGTTCCCATGTTCCTCAATACCATGTATAAGAAGATCTGGTCGGAGGCCGAGCGCACCCACCGCGATACCATTCTCAAGGCGGGACTCGCCACCTCCAAGACCCTGCTCTCCATGGGCATTGACGCCCGCCGTAAGATCTTCAAGACGGTCATTGACTCCTTCGGCGGCCGTCTGGATCACATCATCTGCGGCGGCGCGCGCCTCAACCCCGATCTGATCGCGGCGTTCGAGGATTTCGGTATCTCCATCTTCGAGGGCTGCGGCATCACCGAGTGCTCCCCCCTGACCAGCGTGACCCCCTACTACAACCGTAAGTACGGCTCGGTCGGCCCTGCTGTTCCGTCCTGCCGCATCCGCATTTCCGAGGACTTCTGCGACGGGCAGGAGGAGGAGCGCGGCTACCGCGAGGGTGAGATCCAGGTCAAGGGAGACAACGTCATGCTGGGCTACTACAACAATCCCGAGGCCAACGAGGCGGCCTTCACCGCCGACGGCTGGTTCCGCACGGGCGACATTGGCTACATGGACAAGGACGGCTTCGTGTATATCACGGGCCGTATGAAGTCGGTCATCGTGCTGGAGAACGGCAAAAACGTCTTCCCCGAGGAGATTGAGGAGTACCTCGTTGATATTGAGACCATCGCCGAGTGCGTAGTGGTGGGCCGCAAGGGCGCGACGGGCGACGAGGTCATCCTCACCGCCGTGGTTTATCCCAACTACGACAAGCTCCCCGCGGGCGCGAGCGAGGATCTCGTGTACGAGTCTATCCACAAGTCCATCAACGCCATGAACCGTAAGCTCCCCGGCTTCAAGCAGGTCAAGGCGCTGGAGATCCGCCCGACCGAGTTCGAGAAGACCACTTCCAAGAAGATCAAGCGCCATCTCGTTAAGTGATATGAGCGCGATACCGATGGGGCTCTATCTGCACGTTCCGTTTTGCAGGAGCAAATGCCCCTACTGCGATTTTTGCTCCGTCCCCCGCCCGAGCGTGGGCGCGATGGATGGCTATACCGCCGAGCTGGCCCGCCGCATTCGTGCGGCGGGTGAGTCGTATGGTGCGCTGACGGGGGGCGACCTGCCGCCCGTGGATACCGTGTACGTCGGGGGCGGCACCCCCACCCTCCTGCCCGCGGACTGCGCGCGGACGCTGATGGAGGCGGTACACGAAAGCTTTTCCGTCCTGCCCGACGCCGAGATCACGGTGGAGGGCAACCCCGCCGCGGCGGATGCCGATGC
>CAJGEA010000237.1 GCA_904502015.1 uncultured Clostridia bacterium
CCCTCCACCGTATCCCGTTACCTCAAGCACATGCGCGAGCAGGGTATGATCGACTACGGGGGGCACAGAAATATCACAACGGCCGAAAACCGCAAGACCAGAACTGAGACTACCAAGGTGGCGGTTCTCGGATCGGTATCGTGCGGCATTCCGAAATTCGCGGAAGAGAACATCGAGGAATACGTGCGGTTGCCCGTTGCGCTGTTCGGCAGCGGTGAGTTTTTCATCCTGCGGGCCAACGGAGATTCCATGATCAACGCGGGCATTGAGGACGGCGACCTTGTACTGGTCCGCCAGCAGAGCTATGCCGACGAGGGGCAGATCGTCGTTGCGCTCATGGAGGATGAGACGACCTTGAAGCGCTACTATCCCGAGCCGCACGAGCGTCGCATCCGACTCCACCCCGAAAATGACAATTTAAGCGACATTTACGTGCCCGACTGCGTGATTCAGGGCGTGGCCGTAAGGGTGCTGAAGAATCTGGAGTCATGAGGCGAGGTTTGTAAGAACACGTATCATAAAGGAGCATAACGGTAAAAACCAAAATCATATATGATTGAGAAAATAACACAAGTCGCCAAGGGTATCTCAAAAGCGTCCATGTGCGTATGTTCACATTCCCGCTTTTCTGTGGTATAGTAAAGCCACCGGAGAGAAAGGGGGGGTGACGGTATGGAGGAGATCAAGCTGGCGAGTAATCAGACGGGGCTTCGTGTGCTGATCAATGGGAAGCCCGAGGTTCGGCAGATCCACGAGAATGATTTCGGAGTATGGGCGTCGGCGCTGGATATCGTGCTGACCGAGCACATACAGAATTACTATAAGCACAAATCTCGTGGTCGTCCCAAAGCAAAATGAGGAATTGTCCGAAGCGGTTCCGAGTTTTATAAATACGGCGTGAAAGAAGATAGGCCGAGGTGTGGGGCATCCACCTCCACGGCAGGCGGTTTATCTGTTTCTCCTCTGATCATGCCGAGGAAAACAGGAGGTTTCACAATGGAAACGCTACGCAGTATGGAAAAGATCGTAAGTGTCAGATGTCCCGATTGCCTCAATTACATGAAAGCCAAGCAGACCGTAAACGGATCCTACTCCGGCAGATGCTCGGTGTGCAAGGCGGCTGTGTTCAGCAAGAAGCGCTCGGATCGGGAGCGATACATTCGCATTGTCAAGAACACGTCGAATTGAATCATCACACGTCTATGCGGCAAGCAGGAGGTCGGGCTGGAATAGTGCCCGGGTAAATCCTCCGCCTCTGCCGCATGGATAAGGTTCGTGTCAAAGGGATGAATATCGCCTCTACGAACAGAAATCTCACAAGGAGGTTACTGTTTGCAGAGGCGTTTTTTCTCGCAACGTGACCTCGGAAAGGACAAATATGATAACGATTGAAACAATCAAAACAGAGCTTGCCAATATTCGCTACTACCATGCCCGCAAGGACAGCTTCGACAAGGCGTTTGATTCCGTAGGGCAAAACGGCATTTTGGATACCGTGAACCGATACAACCAAGTCATTTGCACGGCTCCGCCCAGGATCTATGAGATGTACGTGTGTCTCTACGTGCAGTGCTGTACCTACGAGGCAGCCGCAGAGATGCTGTGCTATTCGGTCAATTACGTTTACAAAACCAACAAGAAGATCGTGGATTTCTTCTACGAAGCTATGAATCGGGAGGCAGCCTGATGGAAAACTATATGCCTACTTTTTTGCAGGGGGCGGATAATGTGTACCGCACTCCGTATTTCATCGTCAAGCAGGTCATGGTCATTCACAGGCACGCGAGGGAACGGAACGTGCTGACCAGCCACGACACCTACTACCGCAGAACTCCCATAAGAGACCTGGCGTATGACCTTGCGTTTCGTGGGCGGCGGCATATCGATGGCAGGCGGCTTCCGTCTACGAATTATACGCGTACCTACGTACAGTGACGAACCACATATAAGGGAGGGCAAGGATCTCGGTTCTTGCCCTCTCTGTTTGTCGGGGGGTATAAGGGATCGTGTCATATCCGTAAGAGTCCGAATCAACGGGGAGAAAACGCACCTGACCAAAGGGCAGAAAACACGCATAAGTGTCCCGTAAAGGAGGGAAAGAGGGAAGTCAGAAATGTTGTTTTGGCTATCCGTTTTCGCTATACTGGGTACGTAATCACCGCAGAGGACGGCGACGCATCCACTCTCTGAGCTTTGCAAAGAATCGGTGGCCACCTTCGGAGCACGAGGTCGCAGGAAACACGATGTTTCGCATA
>CAJGEA010000238.1 GCA_904502015.1 uncultured Clostridia bacterium
CGTGCGCCACCATGAAAGGAAGTGGGTTCCCAAAGGGAGAAACCTTGGTTTCTTCCTTTGGCGGCGCCTCTTTTGGTACTTTTCTCCCGCTGGTGGGAGAAAAGTACATAAATGCTAACAAACAGATAAACCCCAATTTAACGAACAACCGAATCCTTACAAACAACATTCTCGGCATAAAAGCAACAAGGCTCGGCGGTCGCCGAGCCTTGAAAATCTTATAAGGAACGCCATGCATCCGTGAGCCACCCCTCGATGGTCCGCATCGAGTCCCGTGTGGGCTCGGGGACGTGAGCGAGGGGGAACGGGATACCCATGGCATCGTACTTGGTGGTGCAGATTTTGCGGAAGGGCAAGAGCTCCACCTTATCGACGTTGCGGTGTGCCCGCGCGATATTCCCCAGCGCAGCAACGCTCTCGGGGGTATCGTTAAGGGTGGGGATCACCACGTGGCGTAGGGTAACGGGAATCCCCATCTCCCGGGTGCAGGCAAGGAACGCCAGGGGGGTGTCCATGCCGCACCCGACGTTTGCACGATAAGCCTCGTCGGTGGTGTACTTGATATCCAGCAACACGCGGTCGGTCACGCGCAAAAGATCACGGACACCATCGTTCAGTACACACCCCGACGTATCGAGGCAGGTATGGATTCCCTCAGCGTGGCAGAGCTCAAAGAACTCCCGCACGAAATCAGCCTGCATTAGCGGCTCGCCGCCCGACACCGTCACGCCGCCCTCCGCGCCGAAATAGGAGCGGTAGCGCGTGGCCTTTTTGACAAGCTCCTCGGCGGTGTAGGCCGTACCGCCCCCAAAATCCCACGTGTCGGGATTATGACAGCAGGCACAGCGCAGGGGGCAACCCTGCATGAACAGAACGAAGCGCACGCCGGGGCCGTCCAGCGTCCCCATGCTCTGGATGGAGTGGACACGCCCCTTGGCGGAATGGATCTTATCCGTCATACCGCCTCGTGGAAGGTACGGCTGATGACCTCTCTCTGCTGCTCGCGGGAGAGCTTATTGAAGTTGACGGCATAGCCCGACACGCGGATGGTAAGGTTGGGGTACGCCTCGGGGTTCTCGTACGCCGCCATCAGCGTTTCGCGGTTCAGCACGTTGACGTTGATGTGGTGCGCGCCCTTCGAGAAGTAGCCGTCGAGGATATTGACAAGATTCTCGACACGCTCCTCCTCGGTGCGGCCCAGCGCCTCGGGAGTGATAGAGAAGGTATTGGAAACGCCGTCGCGGCAATCATCGTAGCTGATCTTTGCCACCGAGTTGAGGGACGCCAGTGCGCCGTTCTCCTCACGGTTGTGCATGGGGTTGGCACCGGGGGCAAAGGGTGCGGAAGCGCCGCGGCCGTCGGGGGTCGCGCCCGTGTTCTTGCCGTACATGACGTTGGAGGTGATGGTCAGAATGGAGAGGGTGTGAATGGCCTTGCGGTAGGTGGGGGTCTTGCGGAGCTCCACGATCATGCGGTGCGCCATGTCCTTGGCAATGAGATCCACGCGGTCGTCGTCGTTGCCGAACTTGGGGAAGTCTCCCGTGGTGCGGAAGTCAGTGATGAAGCCCTGCGCATCGCGCACAGGCGCAACGTTTGCGTACTTGATGGCGCTGAGCGAGTCGGCAACCACCGAAAGACCCGCGATACCGAACGCCATAAAGCGATCCACGTAGGTATCGTGGAGTGCCATCTGGCTCTTCTCGTAGGCGTACTTATCGTGCATGTAGTGGATGATGTTCATGGTGTTGACGTACAGATGGCTGAGCCACGCCATGTAGATCTCCATGCGGCGCATAACCTCGGCGTAGTCCAGCTTGTCGCCCTGCATGGGCTCCATCTGGGGGCCGATGTGCATGGCACTCGTGGTATCGTAACCGCCGTTGATGGCAATCAGCAACAATTTGGCAAGGTTGCAGCGTGCGCCAAAGAACTGCATCTGCTTGCCCACCTTCATGGCGGACACGCAGCAGGCAATGGCGTAGTCATCACCGTAGTGGGGGCGCATGAGATCGTCGCTCTCGTACTGGATGGAGTCGGTATCGGCCGACACCTTGGCGCAGAAGCGCTTGAAGTTCTCGGGCAGACCCACCGACCACAGCACCGTAAGGTTAGGCTCGGGGGACGAGCCCAGCGTGTAGAGGGTATTGAGCATACGGAAGCTGTCCTTGGTGACCAGCGTCCGGCCGTCCTCGCCCATGCCGCCGACGGCCTCGGTGA
>CAJGEA010000239.1 GCA_904502015.1 uncultured Clostridia bacterium
ATTACGATTGGCGGCCGCCCTCGAGCGGCGTGCCCTTCCGTCGGGAGCTGACCGCCGAGCCCGCCCGCGCCATCCCCGACCCCACCTACCGCTTTGAGGGCTGGTGCTACAACGCCGCCGTCAAGCGGCTCGAGGAAGCGTTTGCCGACCTGCGGGCGATGGGGCTTGAGCCCCGCGTGTGCGCCTTCTGCTGGATGCAGGGTGAGGGGGATGCCGCCGAGCCCTACGTTTCGGACTATATTGAGCGGTACGACGGGCTTCTCCACGATCTGCGGGAGGCGTTTGCCCCTGCCTTTGAGGGCTGTACCTACATCGACGCGGGCATCTCGCAGGTGTGGGAGGGCTACGAGGGGATGAACGCCCGCAAGCGGGCGTACGCCGAGACGCATGGGTATCGGTTCGTGGACACCGTGGCGGCGGGGCTGACCACGAAAAACGAGCCCTACGAGGAGCCCGACACCTACCACTACGACGTGGAAAGCACGGTGCGCCTCGGGGAGTTGTTCGCCGCTGAAATTCTCGCTGCGGCCGATTCGCAATAGAGCGGACGAAAAAAGCTGACTTGAACCGAGGTTCAAGTCAGCTTTTTTGCCTTGTGTCGGGTATTTACTGTGCATCGGGGTCAAGCTCTACCGTGCCAAAATCCGACAGAGTGACGGTGGATGTCGTCGTAAAGTCGATGCCCTCGGATGTAAAGGAGGCGGTGTACTCGATCTTGACCAGATAGCCGTCGGCAAAGGTCAGGGTGATATCCGAGGTGGATGCGTCCAGCTCGTCGATACGGACGGGCTTGATGGCCTTGTAGGTCTTGGTTTCGGCATCGTATGCATAGTTCTCATAAGGGGCCAGTGCCTTAAAGGACCGAAAGAGCTTGAGCTGCAACCGCTCGACCTCGGAGGATCTTGTAACGTAGTCTTCCTCGGATTGCCCTGCGATCGTTACCTTGATCCACGCGCAATCCTCGGTGAACTTGTAGGCTGATTCGGTGTCCACGGTGATTCCGCTACCCTGGACGGTGGATATCTCGGAGTAGGCAAGGTTTCGATAATTAAAGCTTCTGAAGGCGGAATCCCATTGGTTTTCGGACATACCCGTGAAGGTGACGGCCTCGGTCTTTTCCTGCGCGCACACTGTGCAGGTGTAGGTTCTCACGCCCTCGGCCTCTTGGGTGGCGGGGGTTGTGATTTCACCCTCGTCCCACAGGTGATCGGCTTTGTCGGCCGTTTTGTCGCAGTCCCCGACCGTGCAGGCGTGCCAATGTGCCGCTTCGTCTCCACTCCAATCGGAGGAAAATTCGCACTTGTGTAAGCAGGAGGTAAACGTCGCGCCCGATGCCAGCAGAAGGCAGAAGGACAGGCATACCGCGAGTGTTTTTTTCATTTTCATGGTGTTCTCCCTTTCGATAAAGATGACAGATGGTATTGAAGTGTGGGTGTGAGGCTCACGCCTCGCCGCGGGGGATGTTGCCGTAATGGTGCAGGCGCTCGGCCAGCTCGATGACCAGCGGTACCAGCACGATCTGGAGCAGGATGCCGGGGATGGCGTTAAGAAGCGCGCCCGCAAGGAAGGCCTGCACGCCGAAGGGCTTTTCGGACAAACCCAGCAGGACGGCCTGCACCACGCCCCACACGGCGCGTCCCGCCAGCATGGAGATGATCAGGGAAAGAAAGACGTGGATCCGCGAATACCGTCCGCGCCGCGCGCGCACGAGGTAGTAGCAGAGGCCCATCACGGCGCCGTAGGCGGCCAGCTCAAGGCTCATGGACAGCCCCGTGGGGTAGATGGGGGGCATACCGAACAACGCAAAGCGCAAAATGGGCAGGATGGCGCCCACGGGCAGGGCGTACGCCCATCCGCAGAGCGCGCCGCACAGCAAAACGGGGAGGTGCATGGGTAGAAGCGCCGAGCCAAGCTCGGGGATCTGCATGGTCAGAAAGGGCAAAACGAGGCCCAAACTCAAAAACAGCGCCGACAGAATCAGCCTGCGGAGAGGATCGCGTCGCATAGCGCACTCCTTGTCAAATGGATACGGATAGTATACCATAAATCGGAACGAATGTAAAGGGGGTATTTTCAAATTTGGCACCTGCGGTGCGCGAACTCGGCGTGGCCGAGTTCAACCGAGTTTTGCCTGTCGGCAAAACTCAACGCTCCCCATAAGGTTTTCCCCGATGGGATGCCCTGCGGGCGGTTTTCAAATTTGGATTTGTCG
>CAJGEA010000240.1 GCA_904502015.1 uncultured Clostridia bacterium
AAACCAAAGAATATCTATACCCGATAAGGAATATTGCTGTTTTACCTGTAGGGGCGCCCCTGTGTGGGCGCCCATGGGAGGCCACATAGGGCCTCCCCTACAGCGGCTAAATAAACACCCCGACAAACCCCAATTTGAAAACTTGTTTCCCTCTCTTGACAAACAAGGAAAACCATGCTATAATACAGTTTAGCACGGCGTGTGCTGAACGATACTTACCAAGGAGGGCGACTCGCCGTGACCAAGAAAACCACCGACAAAACCACCTCAACCGTGACCGACAAAAAGCCCGCCCTCATCTGCGACGAGACGTCCGAGGAGATCGTGCGTGTCGCCGAGCAGATCGTCGTTCACACGGGGGCGGAGAACATCACCGTCCGCCGCATCCTGCAAACCATGGGCATCACCAACCGCGTGTTCTACAACCGCTTCCGCAACATCGGCGAGGTGCTGGACATCGTGTACGAGTCCATGATCCTCAAGATTCGCGACAGCATCACCGCCAAGTTCGACCCCGAGGGCGATTTCTTTGAGGAGATCATCGGCATCGTGGCGAACACCCTGCTCATGTCCTACGACGTCAAAATGAATTTCAGCCACTACGTGTTTGAAAACGATTCCCTCTCCCACCGCAACTACGATTGGTGGAAGGCCGAGATCACAAAGCTTATTGAATTCGGCAAGGCGAACGGCCACCTGCGCGACGTGGACACCGACGTCATGAGCTACGCCATCTGGTGCTTCATCCGCGGCTACAACGCCGATGCGCTGGCGCGCGGCATCCCCCGCGACCGTGCGGTGGAGGATTTCAAATACAGCTTCCGCGTGCTACTGGACGGCATGAGAGCATAATTCATAGCACACCCTGCGCCGCAAGTCAGCACACACCCCCCTCGGAGTCATTCGACTCCGAGCGGCTTATTTCAGCACACTGTGTGCTGAAATGCCGTTTTTCTCATGGTAGCGACTATTATCGGCAAACACACACCCAATGATGCCCCCTGTTCCCCTTCCCGTCGAATACCCATCGGAGCGAACACGCTCCGAAAATATTTCCAGCACACAGTGTGCTGGCATTGCCATATTTTTAGAAACGAGGTACACCTATGGAACCCATCAAGATCGTAGCCGACTCCGCCGCCGACCTGACCGCACTCGACGGCGTGGACTTTGCCTTCGCGCCCCTCAAGATCGTAACCGCCGAGCGGGAATTCGTGGATACCGCCGCCCTTGACGTGCGGGAGATGACGGATTTTCTCGCCCGCTACAAGGGGCGCTCCTCCACCGCCTGCCCCAACGTAGACGATTGGCTCGCGGCGTTCGGGGAAGCCGAGGCCGTTATCGCCATCACCATCACGGGCGGCCTTTCGGGGAGCTACAACGCCGCGTTGACCGCGAAGCAGGTCTACGAGGAGCGCCACCCCGATCGCCGCGTTCACGTCATGGATTCCCTCTCGGCAGGCCCCGAGATCACCCTGCACATTGAGCGGATGCGCGAGATGATCCTGGCCGGTCGCACCTTTGACGAGATTGTTTCCTCCTTCTCGGACTATAAAACCGAGCTGCTTTTCGTACTGGAATCCCTGCACAACTTCGCCAACAACGGCCGCGTGAGCCGCGCGGCAGCCGCCGCCGCAGGTGTGCTGGGCATTCGCGCGCTGGGACGCGCCAGCGCCGAAGGTACGCTGGAGCTGCTTGCCAAGCCTCGCGGAGAGGCCAAGTCACTCGCCGCCGTTCTTGCCAACATGGAAAAATACGGCTGTCAGGGCGGTCAAGTGCTGATCTCCCACTGCTTCGCCGCCGATACCGCCGAGCGGCTGGCGGAAAAAATCCGCACCGCCTACCCCACCGCCACCGTCCGCACCCACCCCTGCCGCGGCCTCTGCAGCTTCTACGCCGAGCAAGGCGGTCTGCTCATCGGCTACGAGGTGTGAGGGGACATGTTCGCAGGGCTCTGCCCCGCACCCCACTCAAGAAACTTTTTAAAAAAAGTTTCTTGAGAATCTTCAAAAACCTTGAAAAAGAAATAACACACTCAATCCATAAGCTAAATTAAAAATTTGTCTCCTTCTGTAAAACCCCTGCCCACCGCACGCCTGCTGTGCCTGACCGAGTTGGTCGGCAGCTGCCGACAACTCGGCACAACAAG
>CAJGEA010000241.1 GCA_904502015.1 uncultured Clostridia bacterium
AAAAACCTTGAAAAAGAAATAACACACTCAATCCATAAGCTAAATTAAAAATTTGTCTCCTTCTGTAAAACCCCTGCCCACCGCACGCCTGCTGTGCCTGACCGAGTTGGTCGGCAGCTGCCGACAACTCGGCACAACAAGAATAGGTATGTATGAGGCGCAATCAACGCGGCTGTGCCGCGTGCGCCACCATGCAGGGAAAAGATACTTAAGGAAAACCGTAGGTTGTCCTTAAGTGGCGCTCTTTTGGTACGCCGAGCCCGTAAGGGCGAGGAGGCTCTCGCCAGGGAGAGAAAAGTACATAAACCGCCAAAAAAACTCTTGACAAACCCCCTCGACTTTGCTATAATAAAGCAAATGACCGTGACCGGAAATCAGTAGGTCGGTTGTCGCACGCACAGAGAGCTGTCGGACGGTGCAAGACAGCGGGGCGCACCGATTGAATTCCTTCCGAGAGTCGTACCCTGAAGGTTGCCCCGTAGAAGGCGCCGCGTAGGGGTAACGGGTCTGCCCGTTACAGCAGTGCGAGGCATGAAGTGCCTCGGTAAGACCGCCCCTTCGGCGGTGAATAAAGGTGGTACCGCGAGAGATTCGCCCTTTGTTGCCCGCAGTGGCACAAAGGGATTTTTTGTTTTCACGGCACCCAAACGCCTGCTTTACATGAACGCCTCTCCCCACGGGAGAGGTGGCACGCCGGCGGCTTGCCGCAGCAAGCCGCGTGCTGACGGAGAAGGCGTTTTCATTCCCCTCTCACCCGCCTACCGGCGGGAGCTCTCCCAAAGGGAGAGCCTCGGAGAAACGCAATTTATCTTTAAAACCCGACCCAAACAGAAAGGAAATACAGTCATGAAGAAACAACTGATGCTCGGCAACGAGGCAGTCGCACGCGGACTCTACGAGGCGGGTTGCCGTCTGGTATCCAGCTACCCCGGCACGCCCTCCACCGAAATCACCGAGTTCGCCTCCACCTACAAGGATATGTGCTGCGAGTGGGCCCCCAACGAGAAGGTCGCCATGGAGACCGCCTTCGGCGCATCCCTCGCGGGCGCACGCGCCGCCTGCGCCATGAAGCACGTGGGTCTGAACGTCGCCGCCGACCCCCTCTACACCCTCTCCTACACGGGTGTCAACGGGGGCCTCGTCATCTGCGTGGCCGACGACCCCGGCATGCACTCCTCCCAGAACGAGCAGGACTCCCGCCACTACGCCATCGCCGCCAAGGTGCCCATGCTGGAGCCCTCGGACGCCGCCGAGGCCAAGGCCATGACCGCCCGCGCCTTTGAGCTTTCCGAGGAATTCGACACCCCCGTCATCCTGCGTATGTGCACCCGTATCGCGCACTCCCAGAGCTTGCTTGCGCTCTGCGACCGCGCCGACGTGCCCGTCAAGCCCTACGTCAAGAACCCCCAGAAGTTCATCATGGCCCCCGCCAACGCCATTCGCCGCCACCCCGAGGTAGAGGCGCGCACCCGCAAGCTGGTCGAGTTCGCCGAGACCACCGACCTCAACCGCGTGGAGATGGGCGACACCGCGCTGGGTATCATCTGCTCAGGCACCTGCTACCAGTACGTGCGCGAGGTGTTCGGCGACAAGGCATCCATCCTCAAGCTGGGTCTGGTCAATCCCCTGCCCGAGACCCTCATCCGCGATTTTGCCGCCAAGGTAGACCGCCTTGTGGTCATCGAGGAGCTGGATCCCGTCATTGAGACCCACTGCCGCGCCATGGGCATCGCCTGCGACGGCAAGAACATCTTCCCCATGGTGGGCGAGTTCTCCCAGAATCTCATCCGCCGCGCCTTCGACCTGCCCGTATACGACGGCATCGCCGCCGACGAGCAGATCCCCGTTCGTCCCCCCGTTATGTGCGCGGGTTGCCCCCACAGAGGTCTGTTCTACACCCTTGCAAAGCACAAAACCACCGTCATCGGTGACATCGGCTGCTACACCCTCGGCTCTGCCCAGCCCCTCAACGCAGTGGACAGCGTGGTGTGCATGGGCGCGTCGGTTTCGGGCATCCACGGCTTTAACAAGATCGGCGGTGCGGACACCGAGAAGAAGACGGTTGCCGTCATCGGCGACTCCACCTTCATGCACTCGGGTATGACGGGTCTTGTCAACATAGCGTACAATG
>CAJGEA010000242.1 GCA_904502015.1 uncultured Clostridia bacterium
ACCCCTTAAAATACTTGACAGCCGACTCAAACAGTTTCATATCGTACTCACCGATGACGTTGCGGTAGAGGTTCTTACCGATGCGCTCGGAGTGACCCATCTTACCCAGCACACGGCCGTCGGGAGAGGTGATACCCTCGATGGCGCAGACCGAGCCGTTGGGGTTGAAGGCGGTATCCATAGAGGGAGCGCCGTTCAGGTCAACGTACTGGGTGGCGATCTGACCGTTCGCGGCGAGCTTCTTTACCAGCTCGTCCGAGCAAAGGAAGCGGCCCTCACCGTGGGAGATCGGCACGGTATAGATTTCGCCCACCTGCGTGCCGGCCAGCCAAGGCGACTTGGCGGTGCAAACGCGGGTGCGAACCAGCTTGGACTGGTGGCGGCCGATGATGTTGTAGGTCAGGGTGGGGCAATTCTCATCGGTGTCGATGATCTTACCGTAGGGTACGAGACCCAGCTTGATGAGTGCCTGGAAGCCGTTGCAGATACCCAGCATCAGACCGTCGCGGCGATCCAGCAGGTTCGACACCTGCTCCTTGATGGCGGGGTTGCGGAAGAAGGCGGTGATGAACTTCGCCGAGCCGTCGGGCTCGTCGCCGCCCGAAAATCCTCCGGGGATGAACACCAGATTGCTCTCGGCGAGCTTAGCGGCCACCGTCTCCACGCTTCTCGCTACATCGTCGGCGGTGAGGTTACGAATGACCACGATCTCGGCATCCGCGCCTGCGCGCTCCAGCGCCTTGGCGGAGTCGTACTCACAGTTGGTACCGGGGAACACGGGGATCAGCGCCTTGGGACGGGCACACTTGACGGCAGGAGCGCAAGCAGAGCGCTCGGTGCAGGCGAACACGGGAGTCTCACCCGTGGCAGGTGCGTCGGTGGGATATACACCCTCCAGCACGCCCTCGTTGATGGCGAGCAGCTCGGAGATGGCCACGCTCTCACAGTCCACCGTGATGGTAGGCTCGGCGGTCGTCGTACCGATCTTGAGCGTGCCGCGCAGGGACACATCCTCGCTCAGCTCGGCCACGATGAAGCCGTAGAAGGGCAGATACCAATCCGCACCCTTAACGTTGCCGCAAGTCTTAAAGCCGATCTCGTTACCGAAGGACATCTTCATGACCGCCTCGGCAAGACCGTTCTCGACCGCCCAAGCCGCCTTGACCTTGCCCTCGGTGCAGAGCTTGTGGAAGGTCTCCCAGGACTCCTTGACCGACTCGGCGGTGTCGTCCACGGGGGCGAACAGGTATACGGGATGATCGGCCTCCTTGAATTCGGGAGACAGCACCTCGCCCGCCTTGATGGGGGCGATGGCGAAGGAGATCAGCGTGGGGGGGACGTCGAGATCCAGGAAGGAGCCCGACATGGAGTCCTTACCGCCGATGGCGGCGGCTCCCAGCTCAAGCTGGGCGTCCATAGCGCCGAGCAGAGCCGCGAAGGGCTTGCCCCAACGGGTGGGCTCGGTGCGGAGCTTCTCAAAGAACTCCTGCAGGGTCAGGTAGGCGAGCTTGTAGTCCGCGCCGGCAGCAACCAGCTTAGCCATAGAATTGTATACGGCGGCGTGCGCGCCGGAGTAGGGATCGATGCACATAGCGTCGGGATCCAGCGCCCACGCCATCACGCTGGCCTGATCGGTGGTCTGACCGGGCAGGGTGGGCAGAAGTGCCGCCATCGCCTGCGCGGGGGTCTTCTGGGTCTTGCCGCCGAAGGGCATCAGCACAGAGCCCGCGCCGATAGAGCCGTCAAAGCGCTCCACGAGACCACGGCGGGAGGCGGTCTTCAGGTCGCCCGCCATTTCGCGGAGGCTGCCGTAGAGTGCCTTGGAGAAGGCAGACAGATCCTTCTCGGTGACCTCAACCTCGGTGTGCTTATCCGCACCGTTGGTGTTGAGGAACGCGCGGGAGAGGTCGGCAATGGTCTGACCCTTCCAAGACATGACCATGCGGGCCTCCTCGGTAACGACGGCTACACGGTATGCCTCGAGGTTTTCTGCCTGCGCGTATTCGATAAACTGATCCGCATCCTCGGCGGCAACCACGACCGCCATACGCTCCTGGGACTC
>CAJGEA010000243.1 GCA_904502015.1 uncultured Clostridia bacterium
CCCGTTGCCGGTATCTCCTGCGGTCTGATCACCGCCGAGGACGGCTCTTGGGACACCATGATCGACATTCAGGGTCTTGAGGACTTCTACGGCGACATGGACTTCAAGGTAGCCGGTACCCACAAGGGTATCACCTCCATCCAGATGGACCTCAAGATCGACGGTCTGACCCCCGAGATCATCAAGCAGGCCCTCGAGCAGACCCACGCAGGCCGTGACTATATCATCGACAACGTCATCCTCAAGGCCATCGACCAGCCTCGCGCCGAGGTTTCGAGATACGCCCCCAAGATGACCACCATGAAGATCGACCCCGACAAGATCCGCGAGGTCATCGGTAAGGGTGGCTCCACCATCCAGAGAATCGTCGCCGAGACGGGTGCCAAGATCGACATCGAGGACGACGGTACCATCCACATCGCCGCCGTCAACGGTGAGCAGGGAGACGCCGCAAGAGCCGCCATCTCCGCCATCGTATTCGAGCCCGAGGTCGGCGAGATCTACACGGGTAAAGTCACCGGCATCAAGGAGTTCGGTTGCTTCGTCGAGTACGCCCCCGGTAAGGAGGGCATGGTCCACATCTCCAAGATCGCGAACCGCCGTCTGGAGCGCGTGGAGGACGCGGGCATCGAGGTCGGCTCCGTGGTCAAAGTCAAATACCTGGGTCTGGACAAGAAGGGCCGCATGGACTTCTCCATCAAGGACGCACAGTAATCAATCACTTTGGGGCTGCTGCAGCAAGGCAGCAGCCCCATTTTTATAAGGGAGGTATATGATATGGCAAACGCCAACGAGGATCGCGGGTTCAATTCCATCCGCGACAGTCACGTGGCTCAAAGAGCCAAGAATAAGCGACTCCAAACCTATACCCTGTTCGGAGTATTTGCTCTGCTGGTCATCATGCTGGCCGCTTTGGTCATCATGGCCGTAGGCGGCATTGTTGCCAACGTAGGCAATTCCGACAACAAAACTCCTACGGGCAAGCCCGATTCCGAGGGCATTGAGTGGGGCTCCATCACAATGACCAACACAGACACCCACCGCGGCGACCTGCTCATCGTGAACAACGACCACGGTTACTCTTTCCCCTCCACCGATGACCACTTGGCCGAGATCTACGCTCAGCTCGTCTCCCATACCCCCAGCACCTACAAGCAATCGGGCCTGTCCACGTATATGGATAAGGACGCGCTGGTTGCCCTGGATGCCTTTCTGACTGCCTTCTGTGAAGCCACGGGCAAGAATAACGTCATCATCGGCTACGCGTACCCTAAAGAGGAGGACCGACCGACGTTTGAGAGCACCCCCCGCCGCCTCGACAATCTCACCGCTCTGGGGTGCCAGCTCCAATATTGGGATAACGGCCATCGCTACGCCCTCTCCACCGATCCCACTTACAACTGGCTTTATGAGAATGCCCACAAGTACGGCTTTATCGTACGTTACCCCGATGACAAGACCGACATAACGGGCATTTCGGATTACAACGACTACTTCCGCTACGTGGGCGTGGCGCACGCCACCTACATGCACGCAAATAACCTCTGTCTTGAGGAATACGTGGAGCTGCTGAAGGGCTACACACACAAAAAGCCCCTCGGCATCAGTGCCGCGGACGGCAAGTACTACGAGGTTTACAGCGTAGAGGTAAATGGCAGTGCCACCGTCAAAGTCCCCACCAACTACAACTACACCGTGTCGGGCAATAACATAGACGGCGTTATCATTACGATGGATCGCTCGGCCGCTACCGAAACAGAAACTGCAGCTGACACGGAAGCCGCAACCAACTGATCTCCAAAAACACGAATACACGTCAAACACACGCGTAACGCGTACATGCCCCCCTCCGCCGCTCGCCAGAGACGGCAGAGGGGGAATTTTATTATCCTGTAAATTGGGGTTTGTCTCGCAGGGGTTTCACCCCTGCACCCCACCAGAAACTTTTTTGAAAAAAAGTTTCTGGACTTCAAAAAACTTGAAAAAGATATATTTGACAATATCTTTTGGCAATATTTTTTGAAGGTTCTTGAG
>CAJGEA010000244.1 GCA_904502015.1 uncultured Clostridia bacterium
AAGTTCCCCCGAACCCCCTCAAGAACCTTCAAAAAATATATTTAAAAGAGCGTTTTGAAATATATGTTTTTTAAGGTTTTGGGGAGTCCAGAACCCTTTTTGCAAAAAGGGTTCTGGTGGGGTGCAGGGGTGAAACCCCTGCTCGACAAATCCAAATTTGAACTCCGACTAAACATTTAAACTTCTTTTTGGTATAAAATAGGTGGAATATTATAAAATCCCTTGACATTTCGGACGAATATGTGTATAATTATAGATGCATCCGTATACCCATCACACGGATGGACGTTTATTATCAATTTTTTTTAAAAGGAGGTGTTATTATGAATCCCATTGTTGCTGCAATTCTCGTGGTTGTTTCTCTGGTGGTCGGCGTGGTCGTCGGAGCACTTGCGGGCGTGGCGTATCGCAAGCGTATCGGTGAGGCCAAGATCGGTTCGGCCGAGCAGCGTGCGAATGAGCTGATCGCCGAGGGCGAAAAGCGCGCAGAAACCTTGAAGAAGGAAGCTCTGCTCGCCGCGAAGGAAGACATCATGAAGAGCAAAAACGAGATGGAACAGGAGATCAAGGATCGCCGAGCCGAGGTGTCCCGCACCGAGTCCAGATTGTCCAAGAAGGAAGAAAATCTGGATAAGAAGAGCGAGCAGCTCGACCGAAAGACCGAACAGCTTGACCGCAAGCTGAAGGAAAACGAGGCAGTCCGCGAGCAGATCGACGCTGTGCTGGCACAGCAGATGCAGAGGCTCGAGGAGGTCTCCGGCTACACCGCAGAGCAGGCCAAGGCTGAGCTGGTTTCGGGACTGGAGGAAGAAGTCCGTCACGAAATGGCCCAGAAGCTGGTCGAGCTTGAGGAGCAGTACAAGGAGGAGGCAGACGACAAAGCTTGCCGCATCATGGCGCTGGCGATTCAGCGTTGCGCGGGCGATTTCGTTGCCGAGTCCACCATTTCCTCGGTGGTTCTGCCCAGTGAGGACATGAAGGGACGCATCATCGGTCGTGAGGGACGCAATATCCAGAAGCTGGAAACCCTGACGGGCGTTGAGCTCATTATTGACGATACACCCGAGGTCATTACTATCTCGGGCTTTGACCCCATCCGCCGCGAGGTCGCCAGACTGGCTCTGGAAAAGCTCATTGCGGACGGTCGCATCCACCCCACCCGCATCGAGGAGATGGTGGAGAAGGCCAAGAAGGACGTGGACGCCGCCATCAAGCAGGCGGGCGAACGTGCTACCTACGAGGTCAATATCCATGGCATCAACCCCGATCTGGTTCGTCTGCTCGGTCGCTTGCGCTACCGCACCAGCTACGGTCAGAACGTGCTGCAGCACTCCATTGAGGTTGCCATCCTGGCAGGCATCATGGCCGAGGAGCTGGGCGTTGATCCCGTACTGGCCCGCCGTGCAGGTCTGCTCCACGACATCGGTAAGGCATTCCCCTACGACGTTGAGGGCTCTCACGTGCAGATCGGCGTAAACGCCGCCAAGAAGTACAAGGAAAGCCGCGAGGTCATCCATGCCATTGAGGCACACCACGGTGACGTGGATCCTCAAACGGTCATTGCCGTTCTGGTTCAGGCAGCCGACGCCATCTCCGCCGCCCGTCCCGGTGCGCGCCGTGAGGACATGGAGAACTACATCAAGCGCCTGGAGAAGCTCGAGGAAATCGCCGAGGAGTTCAAGGGCGTGGACAAGGCATTCGCCATTCAGGCAGGACGCGAGCTGCGCGTCATGGTCAAGCCCGAGTCGGTGCATGACGAGGATATGCCGCTGATCGCACGCCAGATGGCAGAGAAGATCCAGGCCGAGGTCAAGTACCCCGGTCAGATCAAGATCAATCTCATTCGTGAAAGTCGGGCAACCGACTACGCCAAGTAAGCGACGCAGGACCTCCTGGGCGAGGCCGTCGCAAACCCTTCCCCCGACGGGGAAACGCTTTATGCAGATACAGGGTGCTGTTGTCCGCACAGCTATATGCGGTTTGTATCATAGAACTGTAATCATAGAACCCCGCTGTCTATAATCGCCG